>CAZQXF010000304.1:0-3477 GCA_964596975.1 uncultured Thiotrichales bacterium
TTTGGTTATGAGTGAGAGTGTTTGACGAGGCGCAGTGTGACCGGTGGAGAGGCCTCTACTTCGTCGAGTATTTCCAGCAACCGTTGCTTCGCCGCATGGCGTCCACGCAGGCGCCTGACGAACGCGCTGAACTCAGCTTGCCAGTGATGTTGCAGACACAACGCCTGCAATCGACGCAGCTCGCTTCCAGCCTGCTGATAGGATTTCACCCGTACTTCGTCGATCCAGGATTCGATGATCCGTTCCAGCAACTGCTGACTGATCTCGGGGTGCTTGTCCAGCGCAGCATCGGCAATGCGCTGGGCGATGTCGCGCCGCCACTGCATTCGCTCGAAACATTGCATGGCATAGTCGATTTCGTCGTCATCGAGCAAGATATCGACCAGCAATTCGAAATGACGCTCCTTGCGGTGGATCGGGTGGTCGTCGAGCTTGAGTTCCAGCCCGGTGGCGGGTAACGGCCATTCCGGCGTGGCGGCAGGAGGTTCGCCGAATTCGAGCCATGCGAGCAGTTGCAGTTGTACCAGCTCCCAGCGCTGAGGGTCATCCACCGCCGCTCGCAGACGCCGGTAACGTGTCAACGATGGCTGCGCGAGAAATTCATCGGCGCGAAATGCCGCGACCAGCAACGCATCGCCGCGCTGCCGCGCCAGGGTTGCCAGGTAGTGTTCCAAGGCCCAGGCGACATCCGGACGATGTTGCACGGTGACGGCAAACCCCTGTCGCGCCCAGCTTTCCGCTTCGGCGATAAAACCGTGATCGGCCAAGTGGTGAACCAGCTCGGGGTAACAGAGCGTGTGCGGCAGTTCCATCATCAGCACATCGGTGGCTGCATCGACCTCCCCCATCTGCACCAGTGCTGTGGTGATGCGGGAAATCAGCTCTCCGCGTTGTACCGCCGTGCCGGCATAGCGCCCTTGCCCGCCAGACTGGATGACTTCGCCCAGACGGATCTGGAAATACTCCGCCGCTTCACGCCAATCCTGCGCTGGCAGCAGTGTTTCATCGACCGGTGCCGGCAGCGTTTCCAGCAGCGAATGGCGATCCATTAACAGCAAGTCCCAGTACCAGATCAGCTTGTCGACCTGACGCCAGTCGATACGCTGCAAGCCCTTGAACATGATCGCAATACAGCTGCTGGCTTCGGCCACCACCTCGGCACTTCCGGGCTGCCGGACCGCATCGGCGGAAGCGAAAGCCAGCAATGAGGGGGCGAGTTCCAGCAATGGCGCCAGCGCAGCGCACGCCAGCAGGCTATCCAGGCCACGTGCGATGGAGCCATAGTCGGCCCGGGTAATGCGAGAGGCAGACTCAGCAGGCCCAACCCCTGCCATGGCAAGCGGCGCGGCCGCACGCGCATCCGTTTCCAGTCGCTGCAACAGCCAGCCGCCAAGCACGGCATCTTCCGCGGCAAGCTCCGTGAATAATTGGATCAGCGTCGACTTGCTTCTGCGTCCAAGCAGTTTTTCCAGTCTGGTCTGTTCAGTGTCCGGCATGCAGCAACTGTTCCTTTTCGCATCGACATTCGGCCAACGTCTGATGATACCCGGCAAGACTACAATATGTTGCCAAACAGCCCGCAAAAACGCCGCTACGTCGCTTGAGACCCCCACAACCCGCGCGTTTACCTATGAAAAACCCGGGCAAAACGACCGCGCAGGCAACAGTGTGCGAGAATACCGGGGATCGCAACGCCGACGGAATCAATCTGCATGCTCGAACTGCTGAACAACCTGCTCGAACTCTCTCTCGAAGCCGCGCCGTGGCTGCTCCTGGGCATTGTGGTCGGCGGCATTCTCAAGGCATGGATTCCAACCAATCTGATGCAGCGTCATCTCGGTGGCAAAGGCATCATGCCGGTCATCAAGGCCGCCCTTCTTGGCGCGCCGCTGCCACTGTGCTCCTGCGGTGTGATTCCGGCAGCACTGGCCATTCGCAAGGCAGGTGCTTCCAAGCGCGCAACCGTCTCGTTTCTGGTCTCGACACCGGAAACCGGGGTCGATTCCGTGTCCATTTCCTACGCACTGCTGGGTCCGTTCATGGCGATTGTACGCCCCATCGCCGCCATCGTATCAGCACTGGTGGCCGGGATGCTGGCTGGCCCCGACGAGCCGGTAGCAGCCCGGAAACCCGCAGTGAACAAGCTCGATGCCATCCCGGTTGCGGTCAGTAGTTGCTGTAGTGGCGATGACGGTGACAGCTGCTGCGACAAACCCGAGACAGAACCAGCCAGTGGTTTCATGGCCCGCACCATCGAGGGACTGCGCTATGGCTTTACCCAGTTGCTCGATGACATCCTGCTGTGGCTGATCGTCGGGCTGGTGTTCGCAGCGCTGGTCAAGACATTTGTTCCCGCCAGTTTCCTTGCCCAATGGGGTGGCGGTTTGCCTGCCATGCTGGTGATGATGGTCATCGGCATTCCGATGTACGTCTGCGCCACCGCATCGACGCCGATCGCCGCCGGCCTGATGCTGGCCGGCATCTCGCCCGGCGCAGCGCTGGTGTTTCTGATGGCTGGCCCGGCAACCAATATCGCCACCCTCGGCATCATCGGCAAAGAACTCGGCAAACGTGCAATGACCGGTTACCTGGCAGGCGTCATGGGCGTTGCGCTCCTGGCCGGGTTGGGCACCGACTTTCTGCTGCAATACTGGCAGATCGACATTCAGGCGCAGCTGTCAGCAGGGCAGGATGTGTTGCCAGCCTGGATCAGCTGGGGCTCGTTGCTGATCCTGCTGCTCGCTGCCTTGCGGCCACTGCCAATGCTGGCCAAAAGACGATTGGCGTGACCAGCGAACAGCCTTTCGCAGCCGTGATCCGACTCCCCTTCGCCATGGTCGGCATCACAACGGGCAAC
Source organism: uncultured Thiotrichales bacterium (assembly GCA_964596975.1). Lineage (GTDB taxonomy): Bacteria > Pseudomonadota > Gammaproteobacteria > UWMA-0217 > UWMA-0217 > JALSHZ01. Next base: position 2,858 of record CAZQXF010000304.1, read on the forward strand.
AATGCCATCAGCCGTATCGAATTCCTTCCGTTCGACTACCCTGAACAAGCCGCCACCGACCTGCTGGCCAGACGCTGCGCTAACGCACTGCATCACTATGTCGATGACCCAACATGGCCGCTGGAACTGCCCGTGCTACTCCAGGGAACCGAACACCAGCAACGCGTCTGGCAGGCGCTGCAAACATTGCCCAGCGGCAAGACCATCAGTTACGGCGCACTCGCAAAGACACTGGGGAGCGGTGCCCGAGCCATTGGTAATGCCTGTCGCCGCAACCCAGTGCCGCTGATCGTTCCCTGTCATCGCGTCATCGCAAAGCAGGGAATCGGCGGTTTCGCCGGCGACAGAAATGGGGGCCAGACCAGCATCAAGCAATGGCTGCTACGGCACGAAGGCGCGCTGTGAGGCGACTGTTCACGCATCATGACCCTCTGGTGGCGGGTTACCTTCATGCCACTCTCGAATCGCTGGGCATCCAAGCACTGATCAAGAACAACTACCTCAGCGGGGCACTCGGCGAATTGCCACCAACGGCAGCCTGGCCAGAGGTGTGGGTGATTCATGACACCGATTTCACCAGGGCCGAGACCATCCTGCGGGATATTTTGCCAAACGAATGA
>CAZQXF010000305.1:0-3477 GCA_964596975.1 uncultured Thiotrichales bacterium
ATGGTCGAGCGTTCGAATCGCTCACGACCCACCATATTCCAAAAGGCCCGGTGATTTTCGCCGGGCCTTTTTCGTTTCCGCCAGATTCCGATACGGAGTGGCTACAGTCCCGACTTCAAACTTGCTTCGATAAAAGGGTCTAGCTCCCCATCCAGCACAGCCTGCGTGTTGCCGGTTTCGACGCCGGTGCGCAAATCCTTGATGCGCGACTGATCGAGCACATACGAGCGTATCTGGCTGCCCCAGCCGATATCCGACTTGTTGTCTTCCAGTGTCTGTTGCTCGGCATTGCGTTTCTGCACCTCAAGCTCATACAGCTTCGCCTTGAGCTGCTTCATGGCATGATCCTTGTTCTGGTGCTGAGAGCGGCCGTTCTGGCACTGAACCACGGTGTTGGTGGGTAGGTGAGTGATGCGCACGGCCGACTCGGTCTTGTTGACGTGCTGGCCGCCTGCGCCTGATGCCCGATAGACGTCGATGCGCAGATCGGCAGGGTTGATGTCGATTTCGATATCATCGTCCACTTCGGGTGAGACGAAGACCGCAGCAAATGACGTGTGCCGCCGGTTGCCAGAGTCGAATGGTGATTTTCGAACCAGCCGGTGTACGCCAATTTCGGTGCGTAGCCAGCCAAAGGCATAGTCGCCCTTGACCAGTACCGTGGCGCTCTTGATGCCAGCCACCTCGCCAGCCGAAACCTCCATGATCTGCGTTTCGAAACCGTGGCGTTCGGCCCAGCGCAAGTACATTCGCAGCAGCATCTCGGCCCAGTCCTGCGCCTCGGTACCGCCCGAACCGGCCTGGATGTCGAGAAAGGCATTCTTCTCGTCCATCTCGCCGGAGAACATGCGGCGGAATTCCAGTTTGGCGACTTCCTGTTCGAAATCGTCGAGGTCTGCCTGGACGGACTCGACCGTATCGGGATCATTCTCTTCCTCTGCCATGGCGAGGTAGTCTTTAGCATCCTCCAGACCCGACTCCAGCTTCTGGATCACATTGACGATGGCCTCCAGGCGCGCCCGTTCCTGGCCCAATGCCTGTGCCTTATCTGGATCGTTCCAGATATCCGGGTCTTCCAGCTCACGGTTTACTTCTTCGAGACGTTCCTGCTTCTCGGCGAAGTCAAAGATACCCCCTAAGGCTCTCCAGACGAGCCTGCAAGTCTTTGATCTTGTTGTAGTGTGGATTGAGTTCCATGCCTATGTACCGAATGCGAAGAAGGGCGGCATTGTAACGTCTCAGCGGGTTGGCTACCAACCGCGACCTGCGGGCGCAATTGTCCGACAGCCTGATCAATTGCGCCGCCTGTCCGGGAAAAACAAACGCCTGTCTCCGTGAGAAGCGGATCACGCCCATCGGCTGAAAAGTTCCCTACACTTCCACGGGCAATGCATCACAACAAGTTCAGCGGGGGCAGGAACATGACAAAAAATGTACAAGCGAAGTGGTATGCGATTCATACCAAGCCACGTCAGGAGAAAACGGCGCGTGAGCACCTGGAGCGCCAGGGCTATGAGGTCTGCCTGCCGTTGATCAAGGCGAAGAAGCGCCTGCGCGGGAAATGGACCAATCACATCGACCCCCTGTTTCCGCGCTACCTGTTTATCAGGCTGGCCATGTTCGAAGACAATTTCGCGCCGATTCGCTCGACGCGTGGCGTGCACCAGATCGTCCGCTTTGGCGACTATCCGGCGCAGGTGCCATCCGACTTCGTGCGCGCCCTGATCGCCAACCAGGACAACCTGCTCGGCATCAACAAGGGACGACAGGCAACGTTCAAGAAAGGCGAGAAAGTCACTGTCATCGAAGGCCCATTAAAAGGTCTGACCGGCATTATCGAGAACGACAATGGCGAAGAGCGGGTCATTCTGATGCTCAATCTGCTGGGTAGAGACAATGTGCTGCAAGTCGATGCGGATTATTTGATACCCGAGTCAGCGTGAGTTGCTCATGATGGGAGGCGTGATGTCTAACTTCCAAGTATTTCCCGGCCAATGCAAAGTTGGCCGGGAAATACTGTCTCCCTTCATCGACGTTGCCGCGAAAACACTCGATAGAGTACCGGCAGTACGAACAGCGTCAGCAGCGTAGACGAAAAAAGACCGCCGACGACCACCGTTGCCAGTGGACGTTGCACCTCGGAGCCGACGCCAGTAGCGAGCAGTATCGGGATCAGCCCAAGCGCAGCGATGAAGGCGGTCATCAGTACCGGGCGCAGCCGTGAGAACGCGCCAGCAAAAATCGCTTCATCGATGGGCAGACCATCTTCTACACGGCGGTTGATGGCGCTGACGAGTACCACGCCATTGAGTACCGCGACGCCGAACAGGGCAATAAACCCTATCGATCCGGGGACCGACAAGTATTGTCCAGAAATAAACAGTGCGGCGATCCCGCCGATGGTGGCCAATGGCACATTCAGCATGATCAGCAACGCCTGGCCCACCGAGCTGAAAGCAAAGTAGAGCAGCAGAAAAATCAGTCCGAGTGACAGGGGAACGACGATCATCAGCCGCTGCTGCGCCCGTTGCTGATTTTTGAACTGGCCGCCGAAGACGACGCTGTAGCCAGGTGGCAGATCAATTTCCGCATCGATCCGTTGCCGTAGTTCTGCCACCAGTCCGCCCATATCACGTCCTTCGACATTGGCTTGTATAACAACCCGGCGTTGCACGTCATCGCGCCGGATTTGGGGTGGGCCTGATTCGATAGTGACCTTTGCGACATCGTCGAGCCGCACCCAGGCGCCACCTGGCGATTGCAGTATGAGATCACGAATGGCCTCGACGCTGTTGCGATAGGGCTCTGCGAGGCGTACGTAGATATCGTAGCGCTCGTTGCCCGAAATGACCTGTCCGGCAGCTTCTCCGCCAATGGCACCGGAAACCAGCTCCATGACCTGGGCCACTGCGATGCCATAGCGTGCGAGTTTGTCACGATCAGGGCGAATCACCAGCTGCGCTTCACCGGCAATCTGTTCCATTTCCACCGAGCGTGTACCGTCGACTTTTCGCGTCAGCTGCAGAATTTCCTGACCTTTTTGCGCGAGTACATCCAGGCCGGGGCCAAACAGTTTGATGGCCAGTTGTGCCTTGACCCCGGACAGCAATTCATCGACCCGCGTGGCGATCGGCTGTGAAAAGGTAAACAGTAGTCCGGGCATGATGCGCATTTTCTCTTCCATCAGCGCCTGTAACGCAGGCCTGTCAGCGGCGCTCGTCCATTCCCGCTGTGGTTTCATGCCCACAAAAATCTCCACGTTGGACACCGGCTCAGGATCACCGCCCACTTCGGCACGTCCAATCCGGCTGGATGCGTAGAGTACCTCGGGAAACGTCAGTAGCTGTTCTTCCAATTTTCTTGCCACCTGCAGCGATGTGTTCAAGCTCGAAGAAGGCGCCAGTGTGACGCGGATATTGAGTGTACCTTCCTCCAGCTCGGGTACGAACTCCGTTCCCAGAAAGGGGATTAGCGCCA
>CAZQXF010000306.1:0-3458 GCA_964596975.1 uncultured Thiotrichales bacterium
TTGCTGGATCGATCTTGAACTTGTAGGGATTGCGTGCGCCCATGACATAGATTTCGGGAAGCCCTTCAGTGGCGTCATCGAAAAGGTTGCCGGCAGGGATGGTATAGCCGCCGTCGGGGGTGGGCTTGATGCGCAGGATCTTGCCGCGCAGATCCATGGTATTGGATGAGGATTTCTCGGCGCTGTTGTTTTTCTCGTCTTCGTCGATGGCGGCATAGGCGCTGTGTTCGGCAGCATCGCCGGTGCCGATATAGAGATTGCCCAGGGCATCGAATTCGAGATTGCCCGCATCGTGAGCGGGGCCGTCACGGTCGGTGGGAATGGTTAGCAGAATTTTTTCAGATGCCAGATCGACGCTGTTCCCCCTGGAGCTGGAAGCGCGATACACGCTGTTCGCTTACAGCTGCTGGCGAATAGAACAGATAGATCAGATTGTTATTTGAAAAGTCCGGATCGAGCGTAATGCCGAGCAATCCCGCTTCGCTTTCGTGATAGACCGGGATCTGAGCGGCAAGGCTTTGATTGCCGTCCGATGTGCGAATCCACAGTTTGCCATAACGGTCGAGAATGAAAATACGGCCATCGGGCGCGATCTCGAAATCGACCGGGTTGGCCAGCCCTTTCGCCAGTATGCTGCGTTCGAAGCCATCAGCGATATCGGCGGGCAGTGCCAGTGCCGTCAGTGGTGATAAAAGCGCCAGGAGCAGAAGGATGGGGAGGTGAAAATGCTTGTACGGTGGGATCAGCATGAAATGAGTCCGTCGTCTTTCATCGTGGTCACGGCCCTGTGATCCTGCGTTGAAGTGGTGACGTATGACGGCTTCCATGCCTAGATTTCAGTGTATGCCAGTTTGACGTCGCGGTTTGTGCAGTGGTTCAAGCAGCCTGCTTCAGCCTGGCCTGACGAAAAAGCCGGTAGAAATTTTCCGTGGTGGTTGCCGCGACTTCCTCGACGCTGATGCCTCGAAGCTCAGCCAGAAACTCGGCAACGTGGCGGGTGTAGGCTGGCTGGTTGGTTTTGCCACGGAAAGGCACCGGTGCGAGATAGGGAGAGTCGGTCTCCACCAGTATGCGCTCCATGGGCACCTTTTTGGCGGCCTCTTGAATCTGCTGCGCCGACTTGAAAGTGAGGATGCCGGAAAACGAGATATAGAAGTCGAGATCAAGCGCTTGTTTGGCGAAGTCCCAATCTTCGGTGAAACAGTGGATGACGCCGCCGGGTTCCTCGGCATGCTGGGCCTTGAGGATCGCCAGCGTATCCTGCGCCGCCTCACGGGTGTGGATGATCAGTGGCTTGGCAAGCTGGCGTGCGGCCTCGATATGGCGCTCGAAGCGTTCCTGCTGCCAGCGCAGATCGCCTTCGCTGCGGAAATAGTCCAGCCCGGTTTCGCCGATGGCGACAACCTCATCATGCCGTCCCAGCTCGACCAGCCTGTCGACGCTGGGATCTTCGCCGTCGGTGACATTGGGGTGAACACCCACCGAAGCGTGGATATTGGGGTGGTTCTCGGCCAGCGCCAACACCTCGGGGAATTCCTCCAGCGTGACGGCGACGCAGAGCATGCTCTGGACATCGTTTTCCGCAGCGCGCGCGATCAGGCCGGGAATGTCCTCAGCCAGCGGCTCGAAGTTGATGTGGCAGTGGGAATCGACGATTTTCATCTATTGTGATTACTATGTTCGGAGAGCGGGACTATACCGCAGCTTTCCATCAGTCGAAAATGAGGTGTGAGCCCAAATGGAGATCATGGCCGTTCCGCAGGGCAATGTTGCACTGGCATGCTATCCGCAACATAAGAAAGACCCGCTCCGCGCCTGGGATGCCGCTGACGAGTATCTGCTGCGCCAGCTGCACGACAGCGGCAGACTGGCGGAGGGCGAGCCGGTGCTGGTCGTCAACGACCGCTTCGGCGCTTTGAGCGTTGCTTTGGCGGCACGGCAGCGGGTGGTAATGCAGACCGATTCATGGTTGGCGCAGCGCGGCTGTTTGGCTAACTTGCAATACAATGGAATGGCACCCGATAGCGTGACGCTGCTGGATAGTCTGGCGCAGCCTGAGGGGCCGTTTTGCGCCGTGCTGTTGAAAATCCCCAAATCGCTGGCGCTGCTGGAACACCAGTTGCACCAGATCCGGCCCTTGCTAGCGGATGATGTCCTGTTTCTTGCAGGGGCCATGACGAAGCATATTCATCGCAGTACCTTGCAGTTGTTCGAACGCATTATCGGCCCTTCGCCAACCTCGCTGGCGGTGAAAAAGGCGCGCTTGGTGCTGCCGCAATTCGATGCCAGCTTGATGCCGGGGCCGTCGCCCTGGCCGCGCTGCTTTACGCTGGATGATCTTGGCCTGCGCTTCTGCAACCATGCGGGTGTTTTCTCGCGGGAGCGGTTGGATATCGGCACGCGCTTTTTCCTCGATCACCTGCCGCAGCGCGTTGGTGCCGCCGATATCGTCGATCTTGGCTGTGGCAATGGCGTTGTCGGCTTGCTCGCTCGGCGGGACAATCCTGATGCGCGTTTGTTGTTCAGCGACGAGTCGTTCATGGCGCTGGACTCGGCGCGGATGAACTGGCAGGCAGCCTTTGCTGATGCACCAGCCGAATTCGTTGCCGATGACTGTCTGAGCAGCCGCCCAGCCCGCTCTGCCGACCTGGTGTTGATCAATCCGCCATTCCACCAGCAGCATGCGATCACCAGTGGGATTGCCAAGCGTATGTTCCGCGATGCCTACCGGGTGCTGCGTCCGGGGGGAGAATGCCGCATCGTTGGCAATCGGCATCTCGGTTACCAGCGCGACCTGAAACGCATCTTCGGCAACTGCGAAGTGGTAGCCAGCAACCCGAAATTCGTGATTCACCGTGCTTTGCGCTGAGCGGGAGGAAAAATTTGTGGAATCACCAAGTTTTTCAACAAATCCACTGCGTTTTTGGTTATGATGTCGCGTTTTTTAGCGCAGGCTCCGGCCGGCGTGGTCTCCCGCAGTGCCGGGGGAACACCGATCTGGCAGCTCGGGTGTGCGATATCTCGCTGTTTTTATTGATGAAGTTCAGGTGCCGCCGCGGCGGGGCTAGTGCTTCTTGTTAGCCGAGGCAGCCACGACGATCGCCTGAGTGCTGGCAGCTGCCGCAGCAGAGCGGACAACAGGTTTTTTTAATTGCTTAACTAGAGTGCAAACATGACAGATTTATCCCATTACCGAAATATCGGTATCTTCGCTCACGTCGATGCCGGTAAGACAACCACAACTGAGCGAATCCTCAGCCTGACCGGCAAGATCCACAAGATCGGTGAGGTGCACGATGGTGAAGCAACGACAGACTTCATGGATCAGGAGCGCGAGCGCGGTATCACGATTCAGTCGGCGGCCACGTCCTGCATGTGGGATGACCATCGCCTGAATATCATCGACACACCGGGACACGTCGATTTCACGATCGAGGTCTATCGTTCCCTGAAAGTGC
>CAZQXF010000307.1:0-3414 GCA_964596975.1 uncultured Thiotrichales bacterium
AACGCCCCTTGAGGTACAGCCGCACATACTGGGTGCTCATGGACGACAGGCTGCCGCTCAATGACAGCACTTGTCCGCGAATGGGAATCTGCTGGACGATGGCGGCGGGCGTCAAGCCGTAACTGAGCGCGAGATTGGTGTCGATGTCGATCCTGATTTCGCTGAAGTCACTGTCCCAGCTTTTGGAAATGCTCGTCAGCCCCTTGATCGGCGTCAGCACTTTTTCGATTTTATGGGCCAGTGCCGGCAGGTTTTCATAGTCACCGGACTTGATTCTGACATCCAGCGGCGCCTTGATGGAGCTGATGGCGGTAGCGCCAAAATCGTAGACATCGGCGGTCTTGACGCCCGGCAGCTCATGCAATTTATCGCGTATTTCATCCTCGATCGCCCACAGGGATTTTTTCCGCGCAAAGCGGTTGACGCAATTCACGGTAATGGTCGCTTCACTGGGCAGGTTGCCACTGCCAAGAGACAGCACGCCGGCTTCGGAACCGAACGCCACCGAACTCATGACGACTTCCGGCTGTTGATGCAGCCACTGGAGAAAAGGCTTGATCTTGTTTTCCGAATCCTCCACCCGGTCATTGGCGCTGAAGACGACATGCGCCTTGATAATGCCGGTGTCCATCGGCGGCATGGTGTCCTTTCCGATGAGCGGCATGATATTTTTCACACTGATCAGCAACAGCACCAGCACACCAAACGTCAGCAACAGTCTCCGCCACACGGAAAAGCGGCCATTGGTGAACTTCAGGATACCGACATAGGGCGACACCAGGCGGCCAAAGCTGGCCTGGTAGAGCGTTTCAAAAAATTTCTCGATGCGGGTTTTTCCGGCGCCATTCTTGTACAGGTAAACGGAGAGTTTCGGAATAAAGGTCACGGAGAGAAAATAGGAAACCAGCAAGGCGATGATCAGCGTCGAGATCAGCGGGCGGAAAATGTGTTGTGGAAAATCGCCAACGAACATCAGCGGGAACATGATGACGATCGTCGCGACGGTGCCGGCAAACACCGGCGCGAGCACTTCCCGGGTGCCTGCCTCGATCGCCGTGCCCAGGTCTTCGTGCATCTCGCCCAGATGCCGTTCGATGTTTTCCAGCACGACCACCGCATCGTCCACCAGCATGCCCAGCGCCAGTATGATCGCCGTGTAAACGACGATATTCAGTTCGCCGCCAGTGAGATAGATGACAGCCATCGTGCCGAAAAAAACCAGCGGTATCGAGACGCCGGCGGCAATGATTGCGCGAAAATTGCCGAGGAAAAACAGCAGCACGATCAAAGTGTAGATAATCGCATCACGCAGCGCTTCGAGCATATTGGTATTGGCGGTTTCGATGAGGTCGCGCTGGGTATCGCTGATCTGAAAATCAATGCGTGGATACTGGGCTTGCAGGGTTTTCAGCTCTTTGCGCGCGGCCTTGCTGACATCCAGCACACTGCCGCCGGGCGCGCGTTGAATCGCCATGGCAATGCCTTCCTTGCCATTGCCCATATAGCCACTGAAACGTTTCTGGTAACTCCAGGTCACATCCGCGATATCCTGCAGGCGGACATTCGGCGCCACCATCAGGTGCCGCAGTGCGCCCACTTCAACCTTGTCGCCATAGTAGGTCAGCGTGAAAAAACCATCCTTGCCTTTGAGAAAGCCCATCGGCATATCTTTGTTGGTGGCGGTGATCACCTGGGCGACCTTGTTGAAATCGAGGCCGTATTTTTTCGCCTTGAGCGGATCGAGCGCGATATTGATGGCGCTCTGATAACCACCGAACACTTCGACATTGCCGATCGCGGGTTTGCTCAGCAGATAGGGTTTGATAAAGCTGTCGGCCACCTTGCGCAGATCCGGCAGCGTCAGGCTGTCGTCTTTGGGCGTCAGCGTGACGACTTCGACCGGCAGCGTAAACGCGCCGGAGGTGTAAATCGCGGGATTGGCATTCGCCGGGAGTTTGCTGCGGGCGATGGAGAGCGCATTGCTGACATCGACGGCTGCGGCATCCAGCCCTTTCCGGTATTCGAATTCCCCTTTGACAATGGAAAAGTTGGCGACGTTGACGGAGCTGACTTCACGCACCAGCCCGAGCCGGGAAATCTCCTCCTCGATGGGTTTGGAGACGGTGGCCGCCGCGACTTTCGCCGTGGCGCCGGGAATCTGCGTGATGACGATAACGGTAGGCCGTTCTGCATCCGGAAACAGGTTCTTGGGCATGTTGATGAGGCCCATCACCCCGATGATGAAAAAGGCGGTAATGAGCGCAAACGTCAGGTAAGGACGCCGAAAGAAATAACTGAACATGGCGTTGTCCTTTATTGGCGGGGTTTGACCAGGCGAACGCCGGTCAGCAGTTTCAAGAGAATATCCGGTTTGGCCACGACATATTCATCCCCGGCCTGGATGCCCTCGACCACAAGCCCTTCGCTGCCTTCCGCCCGGACGGTGACGGCTTTCGGGCTGGCCTGATCGCCGTGCACCACCAGCACCTCGGTTTTGCCGTTGAGTTCGAGCACGCCATTGGCCGGCAACAGAAAACCCGTGCCCGAGAAAACAATGAGCCTGACCTCGACCCGACTCCCTGCGGGCAGGTCCAGTTTGGCCTGGCAACTGTATTCGTCCAGGCCATGAAAACTGCTGTTCAACGGCAGTAACGGACAGGGCTGATCGACCCCGGACATCAGCAAGGCTTGTGGCTTGATATCGCCGGGTACGCGCACGACCAGACGCTTGTCATCACCGCCGGCAAGGCTCAACAGTGGTTTGCCATTGCCGGCAATCCCGCCTTCAGCGACATAGGTCTTGCTGACGACGCCGTCCATGGGCGCGCGGATGGTGGTATAGGTCATCGAATCGTCGATTTCCCTGATATTCTGCGCCAGCGACGCGGCCCGGTTTTCCATGCCGGCGATGGTGGCTTGCAGGCTTTCGATATTCGCGGCTTCGGTATCGTATTTGTCCCTGGGAATAACCTGGGTGGCCAGCAGTTCACCCGTGTGCTCGTGGACCCGCTCGAGATTTTTCAGATCGGCGCGTTTGGCCTTGATCTGGTTTCTCACTTCGGAAATCTTCAGCTTCAACCCTTTCTTCCTGGCCAACAGTTCCCCTGCATCCAGCCTGACAATGACCTCACCGCGCTTGATGCGCGTACCGCTGGGTTGGATCATCTCCACCCGCGAGGTGATCTTCGAGGCGATTTTCACATCGCTATCGCTCTGTACCTCGGCCAGATACGGCATGGTCAACCGGACCGGCGTGGATTTGGCCACCTGAGTGGGCGCCACGATGCCATAGACTTGCGCCGGGGGAATCCTGGCGGCGGCAGCTTTTTTATTACTGATGACCTTGATGCCGATGAATATCAGTGCGGCAACGGCGACCAATCCGACGATCCATTTCAATAGCGTTCGGGGCAT
>CAZQXF010000308.1:0-3414 GCA_964596975.1 uncultured Thiotrichales bacterium
AAGACGGCCTGCGCTCGGCACCACCCAGTCCGATCGATGGCAAGCCGGTCAAGCGGGCGTCGGTATCCAGAGTCGAGCAATTGCTCTCCCAGACCTGATCGCCTGGCATTACCTCGGCGTCTACCGGTGCGCACCTCATCGGCGCGTACCCTGCGGGTCAATCGTCGCCGAATTCGAAATGTTCCAGGCTGCTTTCGAGCGCCGCGACACCACTGGGCAGATCGATGCCTGCCCCGAGCGCTTTCATGCCCGAGCCGAGCGCGTGAATGGTGCGGAACAGGTTGTGGGCGCGGCTTTGCTCTCCCATCTGGCCGATGCGGATGATCGGTGGCCCGAATGAACCTGAGATCTCGACACGATAGCGATTCGACATGTACCGCAGCAGCGCCGTGGCGTCGATGCCTGCGGGGATGTTGATGCCGATCACCGAATTCAGGCGTGCTTCGGTCGGCGCGTACAGGCTTAACCCCATGGCTTCGATGCCAGCCTGCAGCGCCATCGAGCAGCGCAGATGGCGCTCGAAACGCTGTGGCAGTGTCTCCTTGCAGATCAGTCGCAGTGCTTCGTGCATGGCGAGAATGCCAGACACCGGCGCAGTGTAATGATAGGACTTGCGATACCAGAACTGATCGGCAAGCTTGGCGTCCAGGCACCAGTGACGCAGCTGATCCTTGCGCTTGACGATCGTCTCCCAGCCGCGATCGGAGAACGCCACGAGCGACACCCCGGGAATGGAGGACAGGCCTTTCTGGCCGCCGGTAATGACCGCATCGACACCCCAGTCGTCCATCTCCAGGGGCATGGTGCTCAAGGTGCAGACCGCATCGACAATGACCAGGCAATCGTGTTCCCGTGCCAGCCGCGCGATTTCAGGCAGATAGCGATTGAAGACGGTATTCGAGGTCTCGCCCTGCACGATCGTCAGTGCCTGCGGGCGATGCTGCGCCAGCGCGGCTGCAATGGCCTCTGGCGATGCCGATTCGCGCTCGGGAACTTCCAGCCGCAGCACGTCAGCGCCGGTACGGGCGGCCATCTCAGCCAGTCGCGCGCTGAAAAAACCATTGCAGACGCTCAGTACCCGATCGCCGGGTGACACCAGGTTCACCACCGCCATTTCCATTGCCGCCGACCCCGGCCCGGCGACACCGAGGATGTGATGCGACGCGGTCTGGAAGACGTAACGCGACATCGTCTTCACCTGTTCGATGATCCCCGCCATGGTATCGCCCAGATGGTTGATGACGATCGAATTGGCCGCCGCAACCCGTTCGGGAATGGGTACCGGGCCAGCACCCATCATCAGCAGCGGCTGGTCGGGCAGCAGTTCGTCGAGAGGGGAAATATCGTCGGGCAGGGGAATGGACACGTTCAATCCTTGGAGGTTGTGGTCGGGCAGAGGCTTGTTTCAGCGGCTGCACCAGTGCATGACTTTCAGTCCGCGCTGCTGTGCATCGGCAAACACGCTGGGCGGCGGGATATCGGCGCAGAAGCGATATTGTGGCGCATGGCGTGCAACGGCGTCGAGCAGAAAATCCCGTTCCAGCTGTGGCGCGTTCAGACACAGCAGCAGCTCGCTGGCCGGTGCCATGAATTCGTGCAGGCGTCTAAGAATGCGTGGATAGTCCTTGGCGATATCGACGCTGCCTTTTTGTCGTGTAGGCGGGTCGCAGATCAATAGCTCGTAGGGGCCGCGCCGCTTGATGCGCCCGAAGGATTTGAAAATATCGAGCTTTTCGAATCGCACGGTATCGAGTGGCAGGCCGTTGCGGCGGTGATTGTCGCGACCGACTGCCAAGGCCGCGCTGCTCATGTCTACGTTGACGACGCTGGCCGCGCCACCCGCCACCGCTGCGACGGAAAAGCCGCAAGTATAGGCAAACAGATTCAGCACCCGCTTGCCCCTGCTGTTGTGTCGTACCCAGTCGCGTCCGTTGCGCATGTCGAGAAACAGCCCGCTGTTGCGATTGCGTCCGGGTTGCACGAGAAAGCGCAGGCCATTTTCACTGACCGCAAAGGGCATCTCCGGCATGTCGCCAAGCAACAGCTTCGATGGCGCCGCTGCCAAATATCGCTGTTGCTCGATCACCGCCTCGCAACCGTCGATGTGCTGCTTGAGCCAGTGTGCGAGCGCATTGATGAATATGTCGTCCTCTGGTGCAAAAAGACCAATCAGCGCCAGCGGTGGCAGCAGGTCGATCACGAGATGCTCGAATCCCGGCCAGGCGTGCCCGCGACCATGAAAAATCCGTTGCGCGTCGACGCGGTCACCCGTGTCGCTGCTGAAGCTGATGTGCTGGGTCAGCGTGGCGAGTCGCTCAGTGGCTGGCGCGCTTGCAGCAAAATGCTCAGTCGTCGGAAATCCCATTGGGCCATGGTCCAAACGGGAATGGGATGTCGTCGCTGGTGAAGGTGAAAAACTGCATGATTTGGAAAATATACCGGCTCAGTGCGCGACCGAGGCCGAGCAGGTAGGGATTGGTGTCGCCGGTAAGCAGCACGAAACCTGCCTGAATAATGGCAACGCCGTACACCACCATGCGGGTGATACTGAAAATAAAGAAAAACAGGAGCATGTAGAGAATTCGAATCCACGTGCCACGTTGCATGAGATTCTGCTGAAGATCCTGATCCATGATGGCGCCGGCTTGATGAGAGGTTGGGATTGTAAACCGGCCACGGGTCTTGTGGCGAGAAAACCCGTGGAAGCAGCGGGGCCCGGTTGGACAGCGTTGCGGCAATGTCGGCTGTCAGGGGCGATGCGCTGGTTCGCTGCTAAAACCCACCGATATAGGCATAACCGTCGTTCTGCAGCTTGATCAGTCGGGTGAAGCCGTCGTGCACGATCGCCACGTCTGGCAGCACATCTTCTGCTACCCAACCCTTGCTCTTCATTGCCGAATGGCAGATCTCGACGCTGACGCCGAGGTGGATCAGGTCGCCGACGATTTTGGCATTGTGGTTGACGGCGAAGGGGTCGTCGACCGCAGTCTGATAAGTCTCGTCGATCAGCAGTGCTTTTGCGGATTTGCCGTGCATGACCACATGAATATCCAGTTGCTCCGGTTTCACCCCCTGTTTTCGATAGGCTTCAATCAGGCCGCGCACATAGTACAGGCCGCGATTCACCCCGGCGGCGACCCGATCCGAGCGCATGTCGTAGACGACCCGGTACTTGGCATCTGCTGGCACCTTGATCAGTGGTCGTTCGTCGAAGCCTTCGCTTTCATCGGTGCTGGCGAAGCTGGCTGGGAGGGTCAGTGAGGCCAGTATCAGGGGGATGGCGGCGATCGTCTTGCTCAGTTTCATTGTGGTTCTCCTTCGATGGATGGTCTGATGGTGATTTGTTCTGTGGTAACTGCTCAGCTTACCCCCTTATTTGCGCCAACTCCGCGTTGGAAGTGCTCATTTACACTT
>CAZQXF010000309.1:0-3391 GCA_964596975.1 uncultured Thiotrichales bacterium
GTCGCTGGGCACATCGTGTTTTGCCTGCCTGCGATGTTGCAACCACCCGTTCTTTGTCTCAACGCCCGGCGGCGAGCATGAACTTCACGTTCTCCAGCTGTTCGGGTTGATCCTTCATGCCGAGGCGGATGAATACCAGCACCTTCTGTGCCACTTCGCGGGCGGGGTTGAGGCGGTAGCACTCATTGACCATGTCGTTGATGAGGATTTCGGTCTGCACCAGCATGGCGAGCAGGGTTTTCAGGCGCGATTCAGAGCGCACAGTTTCATAAGGAATGCCGACGGCATTTTTTGGCTTGCTGAGGGCCAGTGGTTCGATATAGCTGGTCAATGTGCGCAGCGGTTCGGCGGGATCGTCCTTTTCATCTTTGAGTGACAGCTGACTGCCCGCCAGCAGGTAGGTGGCGAAGTTCTGCATTTCAGCGGAGTTCACTGCCGGTTGGTTTTGTTCGATGTTGGCCAGATGTTTTTGTCGTGCTTCCCGTGGTACGTCACCAAGCTTCATGGAAAAGGTGCCGAGCCCGAGCAGGCCATCGTAGATCTTGTCCAGCAGCGAGTTGCGAGGCTTGATGAGGTAGTAGCGGATAATGCCGATGAACAGCGCCAGCAAGTCGAAGATCGCGGCCCAGATGATGCTCACCACGACGGTGATTGGCGTGGTATGGCGCAGGTCGAGCAGGGTGTTGATGGCGCGATCAACAGGGTTGTGCAGCGTGCCGAGGTGCAATTTGCTGGCGCGGGTGAGGTTCTCCCGGGCGGCCTGAGTGTTGGTGTGGGTCAGCAACTGCGACATCAGCACGATCAGTTCGGCGCGCTGGTTTTCCGGGTCACCGCCCTGAGCCAATCGCGTATTGATTTGCTGGTAGATCTGTTCGGCGGATTGCAGGTGCCGATTCAGGTCGTCAAAGCGAGTCGCTTCCTCTTCATACTGTTCCATCTTGCGATAGTATTCCGGGCCTTTGCCGGGGCCGCGACCGGAAGCGTACCCACGATTTGCCTCTTCATCGGCAGCGCGTTTCATGGCCGCCAGGCGTTGACGCTCGGCTTCGACATACTGCTGTTCCGCCTTCAACGCATCACTCAGCTCGGTGGACAGTGCCGCCTTGAGCCCGGTATCGATGGCGTGGACATCGGCCCCTTCGGGCAGGCTGGTGTTGTAGATGTAAGTAAAGGCGGAAACCGTGGACAACGTTAGCGCGGCTGCATAAAGCAGGATCAGCACCAGCTTGCCGAAGCCGCGAATGTAGGGTAGTGCCAGCAATGTCGCGGCGATGGCAAATTGCACCGCCACGGCGAACAGCACCGCGTATAGCGGCTCATTGATATACAGCTTTGCGCCGGAGTAGGTGAAGAATCCGTTGCTCGCCACCAGCACAAGAATGCCAATGGACAGGAAAGTGCCCAGCGCCTGAATCTTGAAATTGTTTTTTCGTGGTGCTTCTTCTGCAATCTTCATGGTGTGCTGCCTCGTGGCTGACCGGTGCCGATCAATATTAGGATTTCATGATATACCGTGTAAGCCCCAATTTACGAGAGTTCGTCGGTCACATGCTTGATCTGATTCACGGTTTCCCCGCGAAATTGTGGATAAGCGGCAAGCTTTTGCCGATATCTACGGGTTGACCCCAGGAAGTGTGGCGTAATGTGTCTGCCCGGCGCAGACACAAAAAAGGCCGGGTAGCAGAAACTACCCGGCCTTGGTCAACGCCCGGAACAGGCGTCGTGGGTGGATCGATCAGCTACCGCTTGCGGGGCAGGCGATGGCGGTAATCGCAGTTGTGTCAAGACAGCTGCCTGTTGGCACCACTGCGCTTTGTGCAACGCCCGACTCTTCGATCTCGACGGTCAGTGTACCGCCTGTGACCTGGATAGCCTCGTCACCTGCTTCGGTCAGTACGGTTCCTGCTGGTGCTGCGATGCTGATGCTGGTCGAGTCTGTCGCAGGGCTCAGATCATCGAAATACTGGCGAACGTTAGTCATGTTGAAACTGAAGTCGAGCGCCGATTGCAGGCTGACAAGCGCGTTGGCACCCGAGGCATCCAGCAGCGCGTTCAGTTGAGGCATATTGACCAGAAGTGCATCGACGCTATCGACTTTCAGTGTCAATGTGTCGATACCCAGGCCGGTGATCTGCATGTCGTCGCCACTATCAGTTACAGCGATTGTGCCGGTGAGTGCGTTCAACGCCAACTCAACCGGGAAGCTGCTGACATCATCGTCATCGGTGAACAGTGCGCTCAGTGTGCCCAATCCAACCTCAACTTCGAGTTCGGTTGTGGCGGCATTGGCAGACATCCTGAACAATTTGGATGTCGTGCCTATGCTCAGGTCGATCTGTTCGCCCGGTACTGTGTTGACCAGCGCCAATGCTTCCGGAATGGATACCGTGATGGTCGCATTGTTCTCATCCGGTGCCGTGAAGTCGGTGCGCAGTCTTCCTGTCATCGTCTGCGGAATATCGAACTTGTCGGCAGCATCCGCCAGGTCGTTCACTTTGACAAGTACAGGCTTGAGACCACCAAAATCGACTTCGTAAAAGCCGCTGGTTGGTGTGAATCCCGTGGTGGCGAAGGTAGTGCCATTGAATTTGAACGCAGTTTCGGCGGCGGTCACCTCGTCACCGTTTGCTTCGGTGACTGTGACGACGAAGGTCATTGGCTGCAAGAGCTGTGCGCACTTATTCGCCTCAGTCGCATCCAGCCCCAGTTCGTCATTTGCGCAGATCACTCCTTCATTCGGGTCGAAAGTGTAGACGTTGCCGCTTTGATTGATCGTGGACTGAGCGATCAGGTCATCGATCAGCCCCAAACTATCGACACCAAGCCCATTGCTATCGCCGCCGAAGCCCAGACCATCACCTGCGGCCTTCGATTTTGCTGCTGACTTCGGTTGTATCGATGAGGCGCGACTTTGCACTTCCTGCAATGCCGCCGAGTTCTGCAGAACCTTGGTAATCGCACTGATGTTGGCGGTTGCACCTTTCGTCAGTCCGGTGGTCAGATCAGCCTTCAGCTTGGCTTCGCTGATGTTGGTAGTGTCTGCCTGAGTGTTATCGCCACCTCCATCACCACAGCCGCTCACGGTCACGAGAACCGTGGACAAAGCCAGTGCCAGTAGATGATTCCTACGTTTGAAAAATGGTGTTTCAGTTTGCATGAGCTGCCTCCTGTTGTGAGATTTTCAGCTGTGAAAAATGCTGTTTCCTTTCGCTTAGATGATTGTCCTCTTTACATCGGTTTACAGTGATGGTCCTCACAGTTTATCGGGTCAAAAGGTACTGATTTCAGGGTCAGTGGATGGTGACGAGCAGAATGGAACCTGGTCCCCATTCCGTCCCTGCCGTTTTGGACAACAATGGCTTATGCAACGTCGCGTGTTCCTTCAATCCAT
>CAZQXF010000310.1:0-3317 GCA_964596975.1 uncultured Thiotrichales bacterium
CAAAAGGGGACATTTTAGAATTGGACAAAGAGGACATTACTGCTTTGGGCTAACAGTTGTAACCTTTGTAATTGAGCTTTTTCAGGCAATTGATGCAGACTTTCAGATTTGCAATGTCACTCACTTGTGCCCTGGTGATCGGGTCGATTCCGGTAATCTCGAATTCCCCGGAAAGATTATTGGTCGCCACATAACGGTTATAGCGGTTACGACTTCGCATTTCCTGTAGCGTCTTGCAATCCGCGACATGAAAACGTTTTCCTGCTGCCCCGTCCTGCACGGCTTTGCTCACATTCCAGCCATGATCCTTGATATACAGCAAAATCTGCCGCCCCTGATAGGCGAGCAGACCCGATGGCGTTTCGACCTCCGCCAGCGGGATTTCCTTTCCTTCGTTCAGCTCGATGTCGATTGGCTCCATCGGGCGGGTATCGATATGAATCGAGAAATCCCGCTCCTTCGCCCCCATCCGGGCCACCGCCTGGTGCAAGCTGCCAAAATCGACACGTAGCTTCATCGCTACTCCTCGATGATCTTGCGTATCTGGGTATCGGCATTGGTGATCACACGAAAGCTGACCCGTCTCGATGCTTCACGATTCTCCCGGCCTTCGTCATCATATTTGAGGTGCGCCGAAGAAAAGCCCACGGCAGCCACCTTTTCCTTGATCCACTCGCGCCTGTCCGCCACGCCAGCGAGCCGATAGATATATTCCAGTACCGACCGGGTTCTGCCTTGCGACAACGCCATGTTCTTGAAATAGGCTTCATCTTCGCTGGTATCACGATTCCAGATCGAACTGGTGTGGCCTTCAATCCGCACCTCCGAAATCGACTCCCTGAAGCGCGACAGCACATGCAGATAGCGCGGAAAAAAATCCGCCAGAATGGTTTTGAAACGCGGTTTCAGCGCCACCTCATTACTCCCAAACAGTACCTCGGGTGACTGAAACTCAAACGCAAGCGTGGCCCGATCCACCGCCGCTCCCCAGTGCTCCAGGTCATCACCGAATTCATCCATCAGCGCATCGTAGATCGCCACCTGATTTTGCTGGTAGGCCACTGCGATTTCCTGAATCTTCTCCTTTTCTACCGTCACCTTGTCGCGTTCCTTGAACGCCGTGCGCATCAGCGCGATGGAAACGAACAGAAACACCATCATCAAGCCCGCCATCAGATCACTGACCGAAATCCAGTGATCCTCCTCTTCGACACGATGCAGGTCGAACAGCTCGTCTGAATCAGCCGCCTTGCTCAATGCCGTGCTCCTGGCTGAGTCGATGCCCTGCTGGCCTGCCTGACCACCGTAGACATGGCATCCACCAATTGCTCATAGTCGCTGGTGAACTGGCCGGAAATCCGCGCCAGCGCCCGTCCCATTTCGTTCATCACCCGCTCGATCTCGCGCTGCATCGACTCATCGATTACAGAAAGCTGGGCATTAACCGCCTGCTTGATGTCCTTCAGGCTGCCTTCCATTGCCTTCTCCAACCCCCCGGTAAAGCGGCTCACCTCGCGGGTTTGCGCCTGCAAAACCTCCTCCAGCGCCGCTTGCAGCCGTTTTTGCATCTGATCAATCGAATCGCCCACGTCGTGCTGAATACGCGCAACATCCTGCTGCACCTGCTGACCACTTTTTTGCAGGTTCTCGGTCATGGCCCGCGTCTCCTCAGCCAACGATCGCGAACCCTCCACCAACCTCTCCACCATATCGCGGGCGTGGTCGTTAAGGTCGCTCACCGTGTCACCCAGTTGGTTGCGGATTGTCTCGGCTTTTTCCGCCAAAACGTCTGACGTACCCGTGAGGTTGCCGGTCAGCCGCTGCACATTGTTGTCAAACTCCTCAACGCTCTGGGTCACGGCAACGCTGATGTGCTGCGTACTGGCAACGATACCCTCAGTCAGCCTTTGCGAGCTGCTGTCGATGCCGGTCACAACCCGCTCCATCTGCCCCTCGATCCCCTTGGTAAAGGTATCGGTACTGCTGTTGATGGCAGCAAGCATCTCCTCGCTGCTGCGTTTCAGGCTATCAGTCAATGCCTGGCTACTCTCTGCCACCCCCTTGGTCATGACCTCGATCTGGCCCTGAATCTCCGGCACCGCCGCCACCGCCTTGTCCCGCACCTCAGCAAACGCCTCCAGATGCCGATCCAGTTCATCAACCTGGTGCTGGTTGACCAGTATCACCTCATGCAACTGCTCCATCACGACCGGAATGGCTTTCGATTTTTCACTGATCTGGGCCACCGATGCCTCTGTTTGCGTAATCGCCTGAACCCCCTGGCTGTACTGCTCACCCATCTGTTCGAGCTGCACGCGGTAGTTTTCCTGCCATGCGACCAGTCTGCCCACCGCATCATTCAACTCCTTGAAATTCTCGCCAAACTGCTCGGTCAGATTGTTGTTGAAATCAGTGATGACCTCCTTCAGCGCCTCGATCACCTGTTCGGTCGCGGATTTCGACAGCAATTCACCGAAAGTCTGCATCTGCTGCCACAGCTCTTGACTGAAGGTCTCGAAGCCCGCTTTTTGCTCCTGCGCCAGTTGATGCAATGCGTGCAACGAATCACGGCTGGCTTCGATTGCCTCTTGCATGCGCTGCCGATGTTCCGTGGCATCGCGGCGGCTCTGCGTGAGCTGTGACAGAAGGCTTCCCTCATGCCCACCCGCGATCGCCAGATGCAAGCTGCCGATGAGATCGACCAGCTTCTGGGTGTGTTGCGCCTGCGCCTTGCCATCACTCCGCAGCAAGCGCATCTGGCCAATCAAGCTGTCCTCATCGTTGGCCGTGAACGCCTGCTTCAAAGCATCCATCGCCAAGGCGACTTTTTTCAACTCGGCGGTTCCGCTACTCACCACGGTGTGGGTTTTTTCTCCACGGTTGTGCGACTCACGGCGCAGCTGCCGAAGCTGGTGCACCAGATTTGAATTCGTTCCCCCCGTTAATGCCTGCTGCAAGCCATGAAAATGCGCATTCTGCCCCTCGATGGCCTGCAACAACTGCGGCCCGAGTTGATTGCCGGCAGCCACTTTGCGATCCGGCTGCAACAGTCGCGTGGTGCTGAGAATCTTGAAAGCGATCGAGCTGCCCATGCCTGCCAGGCTGGTGACAAACGCAGTTTTCAATCCTTCGAGCAACAGCGAGATGCTGTGGTCGATGTCGTTGGGGTTGAAGTGCATCAAGCCAATGACAATGCCAACGAAGGTGCCGAGGATGCCCATCGAGGTGAGCAGGTTGGGGGTGTAATCGACAAAGCGTGTGGCGTTGCCGCGGCGGGCGTGGAAGATGGCCATGCCAAAGATGGCAACGATCAGCAG
>CAZQXF010000311.1:0-3314 GCA_964596975.1 uncultured Thiotrichales bacterium
GCAAAACGGGGGCAATCTGAGCAGTTACGGGCCTGTGCTGAGTAGTTACGTTCTGTGTGCTGTTGCCCAGCGAATGGCTCAAGCATAGTCGAAATATGCCCCATGGCCTTGCCGAGGGAATTGCAATTCCGGGCTGAAGCTTTCATGCTGTGGCCACATTTTTTTCACGGCCTTACCTACTTACGCATGTTTTCCGGAATCAGACCTGCCCTAGTGCCACTATTGTTGTCTTTCCTGGTATTGAATGGCTGCGCGACGACAAGCACGCGGCTGGAAGACAACGGCTCGTGGATACTCCATACCATCAATGACGACTTGCTCTATGGTCGTAGCAACATCACTCTGCATTTTGATTCAGCAACCCGGTTCAGTGGTTTTGCCGGCTGTAATCGCTATCAGGGCGAATATCGCTACGAGGATAGCGCCATTGATGTGTTTGACGTTGAGACTACCACCCAGCAACAGTGCGACGCAGCAATTCAGGATCAGGAAACACGCTACCTGACCATGTTGGGGGACGCGGTCAACTACCATGAACAGTGCAATCTCCTGCGGCTGCGGTCGGCGGATGGTGACCGGATGCTGTTCAAGCGTGAAGTGAAGCCGTCTACGCGCTGACGCAAGCGGGATCGTGCCTTCCGAGTCTTCATCAATCGCGATCAGAGCGGCAACCGATGACGATCTGCCCGCCATCAATGCCATTATCGAAGCCTGTGTCATGGGCTGGGATCTGCCAGAGCGCGTCAAACGCTTGTCTCTCGACAGTTATCGCTACGCTACAGAGGACCTGGATCATCTGGCGCTGTTTGTTGCGACGTCGGCCAGCGGAGACATCGTCGGCGTTGCAGCATTGGAGCGGGCGGATAAAAAGGATCTGCCGGCCAATCAAACCGGCCTGCTGCTGCATGGGATTTATGTCATGCCCGGCTGGCAGCGCAGCGGGGTGGGGAAGCAATTGCTGGCACGCGCGTTCGGGGAGGCGGGTGAGCAGGGGGTCGATGGCCTGCTGGTCAAGGCGCAGGCCGATGCCAACAGCTATTTTGCATCGCAAGGTTTTATCCCCCTGCCGGTTGTCGATCCAGGCAGGGATTATCCGCACCGCTGGTGGCGGGCTGTCACTCCTGGTTGTTGACCATCCCCTTGACCAGTTTCGTCTGGAACGCTTCGATCAGATCGATCGGCACCGGGAAAATCACGGTTGAGCTGTTTTCCGTGGAAATATCGCTGAGCGTCTGCAGATAGCGTAGCTGCAATGCCTGCGGGTTTCCGGCGATGACGTCAGCTGCTTCACGCAGTTTCTGCGATGCCTGCAATTCACCTTCGGCATGAATGACCTTGGCGCGTCTTTCGCGCTCGGCTTCAGCCTGCCGGGCAATGGCGCGTACCATGCTCTCGTCGAGGTCGATGTGTTTGATCTCCACGTTCGTGACCTTGATGCCCCAGGCGCTGGTCTGATCGTCGAGAATGTCCTGAATGTCGCGATTGAGCTTGTCGCGCTCGGACAGCATTTCATCCAGCTCGTGCTGGCCCAGCACCGAGCGCAGCGTGGTTTGCGCCAGCTGGCTGGTGGCCATGTAGTAGTTTTCTACCTGGATAATGGCGCGTTCCGGATCGACCACGCGAAAATAGAGCACCGCGCTGACATGCACGGTCACGTTGTCGCGGGAAATGACATCCTGGGGCGGTACGTCCATGGTGATGACGCGCAGATCGACGCGCACCATTTTCTGAATGCCCGGGATGACGAGGATCATGCCCGGGCCTTTTACCTTCTGAAAACGCCCCAGAAAGAAAATGACACCGCGCTCATATTCCGGCAGCACCTTGACCGCAGTCAGCAGGATGCCACCCAGTATCAGCAGGGGTACGAGATAGTCGAATAGAATCATGATTCCTCCATTGGGCTCACCTTCAGTA
The DNA here is from genome assembly GCA_964596975.1 of uncultured Thiotrichales bacterium. GTDB lineage: Bacteria > Pseudomonadota > Gammaproteobacteria > UWMA-0217 > UWMA-0217 > JALSHZ01. The sequence goes on from CAZQXF010000311.1 coordinate 1,918, forward strand.
CGAGGTGATCAATTGCGTTGACTGTTACTTTCTGGCCGGGTTTGACAGGGCGGCTGCTCGTGGCCAGCCAGGATTCGCCTTCCACCTTAACGCGTCCCTGGCTACCCGGTTCGATGTTATCCATGGCAATGGCCTGTAGTCCAACCATGTTTTCACGCCCCGTGATCACTTTTCTGCGGCGCAGCGAGACGAGCTTGCCCATCAGCCAGAACAGAAAACCGGCTGCGATCAGGGCCACGCCGCCCACCAGCGGCAGGGCGACGCCCAGGGTGGGGTCGTCGAAAAGAATGATCGACCCGACAACGAATGCAATAACGCCACCAACACCCAGAATGCCACTGCTGCTGACAAATGCTTCGCCAATGATGAACGCCAGGCCAAAAGCCAGTAACAGCAGTCCCACATAGTTGACGGGCAATATCTGGAAAGCATACAGCGCCAGTAACAACGAAATGCTGCCAGCGACGCCTGGCAGAATATAGCCCGGGTGAGTGAATTCGATGATGAGCCCATAGATGCCCGCCAGCAACAGCAGGTAGGCGATATTTGGATCGGAAATGATTGCGAGCAGGCGCGAACGCCAGTCCGGTTGAATATGTTCTACCGAAACGTTAGCCGTCGACAGTGTCACCTCGCCGCCATCGATTGGGATGCGCCACCCGTCGAGCTGGCGAAACAGGTCTTCGCGGTTGCTGGCAATCAGATCGATCACCTTCAATTGCAGCGCCTCCTCGGCCGTCAGGCTCACCGCTTCGCGAACCGCCTGCTCCGCCCATTCTGCATTGCGTCCTCTGAGCTGGGCCAGTCCGCTGATATAGGCAGAAGCATCGTTGATGATCTTCTTGGACATCGGGCTTGACGAGTTCCCGGCAGGCTTGGCGCCATCTTTGGGCATGCCGGGTATGGCGCCAATCGAGACCGGCGTGGCAGCGCCCAGGTTGGTGGCGGGCGACATGGCCGCGACATGGCTGGCGTAAAGAATATAGGTGCCTGCGCTTGCCGCCCGCGCCCCGCGAGGGGTGACCCAGGTGACCACCGGTACCTCCGAGGCGAGAATCGCGCTGATGATCTGACGCATCGAATGATCCAGCCCGCCGGGGGTATCCATTTCCAGTACCACCAAGTGCGCCCCTTCGGTGTTGGCGCGATCGATTGCACGGATGACCAAATCCTGTGTCACTGGCCCGATGGCGCCGGTCACCTCCACTGTGAACACCTTGCTGGCCGCATTGGCAAGCGGTGCGAGCAACATCAGCAACAAGACTGGAAACCGCAGAAAGCTGTGCATGGTCGCCTTGAAATTACTGCAATGCAGTCATTGTGCGCCCGAGGTATCTTGGGGGTCAAATAGCCGTGGTCAGCCTGTTTTGCTGCTGTTTCGGCGTAACAACTCAGTT
>CAZQXF010000312.1:0-3311 GCA_964596975.1 uncultured Thiotrichales bacterium
TTGTGGTCGATGATTTCCAGCGAGCGTAGCAAACGTAGTGCCTGTTGCCAGGGCTGTGGCGGTGGTGGCGTCAACCAGCAGAGCTGCGCTGGATCGGTGACGCCCCAGCGAATGACTTCCAGCGCCAGCGGGCTGAGGTCGGCCAGCGCGATCTCCGGTTCGCTGTTGGCTGGCCGTTTTTCATGGACGGCTTCGCTCCAGAGACGAATGCAGTGCCCAGGGCCAAGACGACCAGCGCGACCGCGACGCTGATCGCTGCTGGCGCGTGATGCTGGCACGGTGACCAGTCCGGTCATGCCCGTGCGTGGATTCATTTGCGCGCGGCGTTCAAGCCCCACATCGATGACCGTGCTGATGCCCTCGATGGTCAATGATGTTTCCGCAATCGAGGTGGACAGCACAACTTTTCGTTGGCCCGCTGGTGGCTGCTCGATGGCGAGTGCCTGCTGATCAAGGCGAAGCCCGCCATGCAGCGGCGCCACAATTAGCTGCTCGTCTGAGACACCCTTCAGCTGGGTAGCCACACTGCGAATTTCGCGAATACCGGGCAGAAATACCAGCAGATTGCCTGGATGGCTTTGTAGTGCATCGACAATGATTTGTGCGATCCGCGCATTCGATGGCGGAGCGGCCCTGTCCGCAATATAGCGGGTTGCAACCGGGTACTGACGGCCTTCGCTGCAAATCACGGGTGCATTGTCGAGCAGGCTGGACAATGCCTGCGTGTCCAGTGTCGCCGACATCAGCAAGATACGGAGATCCTCGCGCAGCGCCTGTTGAATATCACGTGACAGCGCCAGGCCAAGGTCGGCTTGCAGGCTGCGTTCATGGAATTCATCGAAAATAATGCAGCCGACGTCTTCGAGTAAGGGATCGTGTTGCAACTGCCGCGTCAGCATGCCTTCGGTCACCACCTCGATCCGTGTTGCCGGGCCGATGCGGCGATCCAGTCGCATGCGGTAGCCGACCGTTGCCCCTACCTTTTCTCCCAGCGTGTCGGCCATGCGCTGGGCAACAGCGCGCGTCGCGAGCCTCCTCGGTTGCAACAATAGAATCTTTTTGTCGCCGAGCCAGCTGGCGTTGCGTAATTCGAGTGGCACCACCGTACTTTTACCGGCACCGGGATCGGCCTGGAGAATAACGGTCTGTTCACGCGCAAGAGCCTGTTGCAACGCAGGCAGGACAGACCAGATGGGCAGGTCGCGTTGGCTGGACATCAAATTATCATGACAGCTGCTGGGCGAGCCATTCTACCGGATGTTGTGTTGCATAGCCGAAGCGACGAAGCTGACAGCGGCAGGAAAAACCGCTCGCCAGCACGGGCTGTTTTTTCTGCAAGCAAGGTTGCCAGTTCTGCCGGAAGATGGTGGCCGACAAATCGGCATTATCGCGTTCGTGGCCGAACAGGCCCGACATGCCGCAGCACCCCGCAGTTTTGATATCAAGCGCAATACCGAAGGCTTGAAAAATTCCCTGCCATGCCTGAATGCCAGCTTGATCCGCCGTTTGTTCCATGCAATGAGGCAACAGCGTCGGCGCTGCTGCCTGGGTGCCGGTTCGTGAGAATTGCGCTTGTTCGAGCGAGCCGCCGTCGATTTCTGCCAGCAACCATTGTTCGAGCGAGTCGACCCGGTAGCCTGGTGAATCGCCGAGTATCTCGCTGTATTCCGCGCCATGCATCATGCGGGTTGCCGCATCGAGGCTGAGCAGCGGATAGCCGCTGTCGGCTAGCTGCTGCATTGCGGCCCGATGTGATGCAGCGATGTGGCGAAAACGGCGGCGAAAACCTTTGACGTGGAGTGCCTTGCCATTCGCCAATACTGGTGCAACGAAAACGCGATAGCCCAGATGGTTAAGCAGGATGCAGGCGGCTTCGAGTACGCGCCCATCGAAGCTGGCATTGAAACTGTCCGGCAACAGAATAACGGATTTTTCGCGACCATTGGGCGGTTGCTCGCCGGGTTTGAGGAAAATTGCTGAAGCAAGGGACTGAATATGCTGTAGTCTGGGAGGACGGAATACAGGTGCCTCAATGATGCCCAGCACGTGTGACTGAAGCAGGCGTCCGAGTCGATTGAACAGCAGTATGTTCAGCCATCGGGGGAAATGTCGACCAGCAATACTGATCGTCTCCAGCGAGGAAAACAGATAATCCCGAAACGGGCGTTTTTTCCGTACATAGTATTCCTCAAGAAACCGAGACTTCATTTCCGGAATGTCGACGGTAAGCGGACAGCTATGGGTACAGGATTTACAGGAAAGGCAGTGCTGCAGAGAATCGAACAGTTCTTCAACAAGTGCATCAGCATCGTCGCCGCGCTTGCTTTTTCCGCCTTGTCCTCTCAGCCACTCACGCAGCATTGCCGCGCGCCCCTTGGGTGAATGGCGTTTATCGCGTAGCGCCTTGTAGCTGGGACACATGGCAGTTTCAGGCGTCAGGTTCTGGCACAGCGCATTGCCGTTGCAGGCAACGGCAGGGGCATAGGTAGCGGCCAGCAGGGGAGTAATTTGGGCGTCGGCGCTGCCACGCATTGGCGGTTGGTCCAGTCGTGTGACGTCCTGGGTGCCACCATTCTCGGGGCTTGCCAGCTTGCCGGGATTGAAACGGTTTCCCGGATCGAAAACCGCTTTGACGGCGTTCAGTACGGGCAGGAGTTCGTCGCCGAAAAATAGGGATGCATATTCACCCCGAAAACCCTTGCCGTGTTCGCCCCAGAAAACACCGCCATAATGCTCGACGAGCTGTGCCACGTCGTCGCTGATCTTGCGTATCAGCTTGCGGTCATCAGGCTCACGCATGTTGAGTGCGGGGCGAACATGCAGGCAACCGACATCGGCATGGCCGTACATGCCGTACTGCAAACCGTATTGATCGAGTAGCCTGCGAAAATCACGAATATAGTCGGTGAGCTGGTCGGGCGGGACGGCGGTATCTTCGACAAAGGCCAGTGGTCGGCGATCATTGTCGACGCAGACAGAACCCAGTAGTCCGACCGCGCGGCGTCGAATTGCCCAGAGCCCGGAGATCTGATCAGCAGATGTTTCGATCCGGCTGCCGATGATGCCGAAATCATCCCGGTCTTTTGCAATGATTTCTTTGACGGATTGGCAGCGATGCCGCAGGGTTTCTGCGTCCTCGGCGAGGATTTCAATAAAAGCAAGCCCATCGAGCGGCTGCTGGGAATTCAGGTCGGAAAAAATATTGTCGACTTGCTGCCATACCGAATCCTGCCGCGCGCGTGCAAGGATTTTGTCATCGAGAATTTCAATGGCGGCAGGCGCTGCCTGTAGCAGCGCGTTGACATGCGCAA
>CAZQXF010000313.1:0-3308 GCA_964596975.1 uncultured Thiotrichales bacterium
GGCCAGACGGGTATTTTCATTGCGCGTGATAACAAGGCCGTTTTTCATCCCCTGCAAAACGCGCTGATTGGCCACCCTGCCGCCACCACGCTGCCGGCTGACACGATGATCATCGTCAATGGGCGTTTCGGCCTGAAACACGGCGACCCGATCGAGATCAGCCAATGACACCGACCTCACCACCGCGCTGGCTGACCCGCTTCTACAGCAATCATGTACTCGCCAATCTAACCTTCGTGCTGGTGCTGGTGGTGGGCTTTCTCTCATTCTTGCAGATGCCCCGCGAACAGGATCCGGAAATCAATTTCAACTGGATCGACATCAGCACCGTGGTACCGGGCATGGCGGCGGAAGATGTGGAAACACGGGTCACGGATATTCTCGAAGAAGCGATCGAAAACGTCTCCGACATCAAGTTCGTCTCCAGCAACAGCCGCGAGAACTTTTCGCATATCCTGGTGCGCTTCAACGACATGCCACCACGGCTTTTCGACAAGCGTCTGAATGACTTGCGCCGCGAACTGAGCAATGCCGAGGATGAATTGCCGACCGAGGCCGAATCGCCCTTCGTGTTCGAAATCACCACCGCCAACGCTTTTCCCACCGCGACCGTGGTCATTACCGGCCCCGCACGCGACGAAAACCTGCGCAAGAAAGCCGTGGCGCTACGCAAGGACATCAACCGCATCAAAGGCGTTGATCGCACCCTGGTCATGGGCATCGACGACCCCGAACTGAAGGTGGCCTTCGATCCCGAACTGCTGGAAGCGATCGGCATCCCGGCTCAGGCCGTGGCTGATACCGTCAGGGTGTACTACCGCGACCTCTCCGCCGGTGAAACGGAAGTCGATGGCACGAACTGGCTGGTCAGAATGAGCGCCAGCAACGCCAGCGCCACCCACCTGGCCAAGCTGCCGATACTGGGCAGCAGCGACGACATCCGCCTCGGTCGCATCGCCAAGGTGTATCGCGACCGGGAAAAACCGCGCTATCTGGTCAGCCACAATGGCCAGCCCGCCGCGATGATCTCGATTACCAAGAAAGCCGGGGTCAACACACTGGATCTGGTGGCCCGCATCAAGCACTTCGTCGATGAGCGCAACCGTTTCAGCGAAGCAACCGGCGTGCGCCTGACGCTCGCCGATGACCAGACCGAAATCACCCGCAGTGCGCTGGAAATCATGGAGAACAACGCCATGATCGGGCTGCTGATGGTACTGTTCGTCACCTGGATCTTCCTCGGCAGCAAGATCGCATTCCTGACGTCGATCGGCATCCCATTCATCCTCGCCGGCACCTTCTGGGTGCTGCAAAGCACCGGCAACACGTTGAACGTATCGGTGTTGCTGGGTGTGGTCATCAGCCTCGGCATGCTGGTGGACGATGCGGTGGTGGTGGTGGAAAGTATCTACTACCGTCTGCAACGGGGCATGGAAGCGATGCAGGCCGTGCTCGAATCGATTCGTGAAGTCTTTGCCCCCGTCACCGCTGCGGTGCTGACCACCATGGCCGCCTTCCTGCCCTTGATGCTGCTGCCTGGCATTCTGGGCAAGTTCATGCGCGTCATCCCGCTGGTGGTTACCGTAGCGCTGACAATCAGCCTGATCGAGGCCTACTGGATGCTGCCTGCCCATATTCATGGCGCGCGCATCCGTTTCGACAACCCTGGCCGCATACAACGTTGGCGCGTACGTTTTTTGCATCGGCTGCGGTTGGGCTATGTGCGCCTGCTCACCAAGGCACTGCGCCTGCCGAAAACCTTGCTCACATCGGTGCTGCTACTGTTCCTGCTCGCGCTGTTCGCGGCCTTTGCCGGCCAAGTGAATCCACAACTGATGCACCAGCCGGTGATCAAGCATTTCCTCGTCAAGACCGATTTTTTCGCCGCCGATACGCTGCGCATTTTCTATATCAATATCGAAATGCCCAATGGCACCCCGCTGACCCGCACCATGCGCACGGTATCCACGATCGAAACCCTGGCCAAAGCCCGGCTCAAGGAAGGTGAAGCCCGCAGTGTCGTCAGCTTCAGCGGCCAGATGTTCACCGAAATGGCGCCATTTCAAGGCTCCCACTATGGCCAGATCATGATCTCGCTGGCACCACGCGCGGCTGGCGGTCGCCATGTCGAAGCGATCATCGACGCCATGCGCGACGACGTGCTCGGCGTCACCGGGCCAGCGCGAACCTGGTTTCTCAAGCTTTCAGGCGGGCCGCCCACCACCAAAGCCATCAGCGTCAAGGTGCGCGGTGACGACATCGCCGAACTGCGGCGCGCCGCAGCGACGCTGAAACAGTTTCTGCACGACGCCGGCTGGGCAATGGAAATCACCGACGACGACAGCCCCGGCCTGCAAGAAATGGTGCTCAAACCCAACCTCGACAACCTTCAGACCACCGGTATCAGCCCCGACCAGGCCATGCGCGCGATGCGCCTGCTGGTGGACGGCGAGATCGTTGCCCAGCTACGCGACGCAGGTGAAACAGTACACGTGCGGGTGCAGGCAGCGCAGCACTCGCTGCCAAGCGTCGACACGCTGTTGCAGCGAGAGATTCCGGCCCCCGACGGCAGCATGGTGCCGCTGTCACGGCTGTTTCAGCCAACAGTACAGCAGGGGCTCGGCAATATCCGCCACTACAATTTTCGTCGCACCATCACGGTCGAGGCCGACATCGACAAGGACCGCATCGACACCCTCACCGCCAACAACGCGATCAAGGACTACTGGCGCGAGGTGAATGCCGATTTCCCCGATATCAGCCTCGACTTCTCCGGAGAACTGGACGACATCGAGGAGGCACTGGGGTCGATCGGCAAGCTGATGCTGTTCGGAATTCTGTTGATGTATCTGATTCTCGGCACCCAGTTCCGCAGCTACTTCCAGCCGCTGCTGATCCTGGTCACCGTACCGATGGCTTTCACCGGCGTCGTCATCGGCCTGCTGGTCACCGGCAACCCGCTCAGCCTGTACACGCTCTACGGCGTCGTCGCCCTGGCTGGCATCGCCGTCAACGCCGCCATCGTACTGATCTCGGCCGCCAACGCCCGGCTGGAACAGGGCATGAGCGTACTGCACGCCACCCTCTACGCCGCCCGCCGACGTGTCGTGCCCATCCTCATCACCTCGCTCACCACCATTGCTGGCCTGTTCTCACTCGCCACCGGCCTGGGCGGCAAATCGCTGCTGTGGGGACCGGTTGCCACCGCCATCGTCTGGGGGCTGGTAGTCTCGACGGCACTGACATTGTTTATCGTGCCGCTGCTGTATGAGTCGTTCATGAAGCGCAGCCACCTGGCCCGAGTCTCT
>CAZQXF010000314.1:0-3251 GCA_964596975.1 uncultured Thiotrichales bacterium
GTTCGTGTTCAACGACGCAGTGAAGATTGCGGTGCTGCGGTACTACCGCAGGAAAAAAGGTGTGGTGATGATTTGAATGACTTGGAAGCCGACTCGGCTGCCCTCCGGCTTTCCGAATCTGCCGCCAAGTGATAACTTCTCCCCATGAAAGCCGATCAAATCAATATCGTACGCTGGTTTCGTGATGCCGCGCCTTATATCAACCAGCATCGGGACAAGACCTTTGTCGTCTATTTTTCCGGCGCGGCAATCGCCAGCGACGGCTTCGACAATCTGATCCACGATCTTGCCATTCTGCACGCGCTGGGCATACGTCTGGTACTGGTCTACGGTGCCCGCGCACAGATCGACGACCGTATTCATCTGCAAAAAATCATCCCCTATTTTTCTCACGGACTGCGCATTACCGATGACAAGTCGCTGGGGCCGGTAATCGAGGCAGTAGGCCGCCTGCGCGTGATCATCGAAGCGCGCTTGTCGCTGAGCCTGGCCAACACGCCAATGTCGGGAAGCCGCATTCGGGTATGCAGCGGCAACTTCATCACCGCACGCCCTCTGGGTGTCATCAACGGTATCGACTATCACCATACCGGCGAAGTCAGAAAGGTTCAGACGGACGCTATCGAGTCGCAGCTGGCGGCCGGGCAGTGTGTGCTGCTGTCTCCCCTGGGCTATTCGCCGACCGGAGAAGTGTTCAATCTCAATGCCGAGGAGGTCGCCACCCGCACCGCCATCGCGCTGGGTGCCAGCAAGCTGATTCTGATGAACGACAAGCCACTGCCGGAAGATTTTCCTGCACAGCTGACCCCGGCGCAGATCGATGAACTATTGCTCCAGACGCACTTCCCCGGCATGCTGGAAACCCACCTGCGCAACACCCGAATGGCCGTCACCAAGGGCGTACAACGCTGCCACATCATCGACCATGAGCTGGACGGCAGCCTGCTGCTGGAGCTGTTTACCCGCGACGGTGCCGGCACGCTGATTTCTGCCGAAGCCTTCGAGGGCATGCGGCAAGCCACGATCAATGACGTTGGCGGCATCCTCGAACTGATCGAGCCACTGGAACGCGACGGCCTGCTGGTGCGCCGCTCGCGTGAACAGCTGGAGCTGGAAATCGCACATTTCACCGTGATCGAACGCGACGGCAAGATCATTGCCTGCGCGGCACTGTACCCCTACACTTCGGAAAAGGCCGGCGAGATCGCCTGTGTCGCGGTGCACCCGGACTACCGCCAGGACCGGCGCGGTGAACGGCTGGTGGAATATCTGGAGAAGGAGGCCCGGCTGCAACGGCTCAAGTACCTGTTCGTGCTGTCGACGCAGACGATGCACTGGTTCATGGAACAAGGCTATCAGCCCGCCAGCCTCGACGATCTGCCGGTCGAGCGGGCAACGCTGTACAATTATCAGCGCCAGTCGAAAATATTCATCAAACATCTGTAATTCCGTGGACACACCGCTCGACATCATCCAGATCACCGATCTGCATATCGCCCAGCCACCGCGCAAGCTGCCTGATTCGGCGCTAACGACAGAGGACAGCCTGGAGACTGTATTACAGGCGATCGCGCGCGACGAAGACCCTGCATTCATGCTCTGCACCGGTGACCTCGCCAATCATCCCGACCCGATCGCCTACCAGCGCATCCACGAGATCTTCGGCGCGGATGGGTGCCCGGTATACTGCCTGCCCGGCAATCATGATGACCCGGCCATGGCGCAACAGGCTGCAAAGGCGCAACCATCCCGACTCCGCTGGAATAAGGTGATTACCACTGGCAACTGGGTAATCATCATGCTCGACTCGCACGTCGAGGGACGCATCGACGGACGCCTGGCCGCAACCGAGCTGGCCTTTCTCGATCAGGCACTCACAGCACACCCTGATCACCATGCGCTCATCTGTCTGCATCATCATCCCGAACCGATGCAGAGCCGCTGGCTCGACAACCACATTCTGCAAAACGCCGCTGAGTTCTATATGGTTGCCGACAAGCACCCTCAGCTACGTGCGGTGCTATGGGGCCATGTCCATCAGTCCTGGTCGGGGCAGCGTGGACAGGTTCAACTACTGTCCACGCCATCCACCTGCTTTCAGTTCCTGCCACGCAACGACGAATTCGCATTCGACACGCTCCCACCCGCCTACCGGCGCATCCGCCTCCATCCCGATGGAAATTTCACCTCCAGCGTCATTTTCTGCGAACTAACTTTGTAAAAAAGTTGTCACAGTTGGGAACGCATGCAGAAGAAGTGCCGCCCGGCCTGATCCCCTACCCCCAAAAGGCCCGGCGCAGGCACGGTAGTCATGCCCTGCTCCCACGTCGACAATATGAACAAGAGGCTGCTTTCGTGGAACTGTCCCAACAAATCAAGATTTATCTGGCTCAACCCAACCCCGACCTGCTGGAAGCATCACTGCTGGTGGCCCGGCACGCACAGCCATCACTCGTGACGGAAGAATACACCTGGCTGATCGATTCCTGGGCTACTGACCTGTCCGAGCGGCTGGAAGGACTGCCCGATACCCGTGCAAAACTGAAAAAGGTCAATGACTTCCTGTTTCGGGAACTGGGTTTCAGCGGTAATCACGACGACTACTACGACCCCCGCAACAACATGATCAATCACGTCATCGAGCGACGCAAAGGCATACCGATCACCATGGCCGTGCTGTACATCACGTTGGCACAACGGGTTGGGCTGGATGTCGTCGGTGCATCATTTCCCGGCCATTTCCTGGTCAAGATGAACCTCGACGAGGGCCTGATCGTCCTCGACCCCTTCAACAAGGGTGTCAGTCTTGGCGAGGACGATTTGAAGACATTGCTCGAATACAACAATCTGAACAGCGATACCGACATGCTCTCGGTGTCACTGCGCACCGCCACACCGGAAGAGACGATTCAGCGGATGTTGCGCAACCTGAAATCGGTTTACATCAAGGAGAAGCGCCAGGAATCGGCCCTCGAAATCCTCAACCTGATGCTCACCATCAATCCGAAGCTCACCGAAGAGCGGCGTGAACGCGGCCTGTTGCTACGCGACATGGGCTGTCACCACACCGCGCTACTCGACCTGAACGACTATATGGAACGCTCGAAAAAGGAAGAGCGGATCGCCGAAGTCCGCCCCATTGTTGTTGACCTGCTGCGCAGTACGCCGGCGTTGCACTAACGAACTTAAGTTTCAGAGTTCAGATTGGAAGTCAGGCAATCCCCCTTTCGCAAAGGGGGAAGCCGTCAAAG
>CAZQXF010000315.1:0-3240 GCA_964596975.1 uncultured Thiotrichales bacterium
GGCCCGGCAACGTCGCCAACGGCATAGATATTCGGATAGCGCGTCTGCAGGTAGTCGTTGGTGTTGATGGTGCCGTCGTCGTTCAGTGGAATGCCGAGTTGCTCCAGCCCGAATCCCTTTGTGTTCGCTTTGCGACCGACGGCGACCAGCAGCGTGTCGAAAGCGACCTCGCGGTTTTTCCCGTCTGCGTCCAGCGCTTCGCAGCGCAGCGATTTTTCCCCGCCGTTGTTGCAAAATTCAACGGCACGATGGCATGTCAGCAGCGTTACCCCCTCCGCTGCAAGCTGCCTCGATATCAGGGTCGAGACATCCTCGTCTTCGCGGATGAGGATACGTGGCAGCATTTCGACCAGTGTCACTGCCGAACCAAGCCGCTGAAATGCCTGTGCCAGCTCGCAGCCGATTGGCCCGCCGCCGAGCACCAGCAGCCGGCGGGGCAGGCTGTTCAGCGTCCAGATGGTGTCCGATGTGTGTGCCTCAACCGTGTCGATGCCCTTGATCGGCGGCACAAACGGATGCGCGCCGGTGGCGATGACAATAGCGCGGCTGGTCAGGGTTGTGGGGCCAGCGGCTGTTTCGATGCTGACCGCCCAGGGCGATTGCAGCGTTGCTGTCCCCTCGATCACCTCGACCCCCAGTTTGCGGTAGCGTTCGGGCGAGTCGTGTGGTTCGATCTGCTTGATAATGCGCTGCACCCGCGCCATTACCTCGCCAAAGTCCGCTTTGGCCGAAGCAGTGCTGACGCCCAGTGCCGGCGCGCGCCGAATGTCTGCCAGCAGGCGTGCGCTGCGGATCAGCGCCTTGGAGGGCACGCAACCGGTATTGAGGCAGTCACCGCCCATGCGGTGCTTTTCCACCAAAGTGACTTTTGCCTTCAATGCCGCGGCGATGTAAGCGGTAACAAGGCCGCCAGCTCCGGCGCCAATGACAATCAGATTGCGATCAAAGCGGGCTGGCCGTGGCCAATCCGCAAACACCTTTCTGCGCTGCAGCCAGTTGATAATCGCTTTCGCCAGCAGTGGGAAGATGCCGAGCAGCACGAACGCGGTCACCAGCCCTGGTGACAGAATGCCGCCGAGCGAGTCGATGCCCGCGAGCTGCGTGCCTGCATACACATAGACAAACGTTGCCGGCAACATCCCCAGCCAGCTGACGCTGAAATAAGTTCGCGTACTGATCGGCGTCAGCCCCATCAGCAGATTGATGACGACAAAAGGAAACACCGGCACCAGCCGTAAACTGAACAGATAGAATGCGCCTTCCTTTTCAATCCCGTCATTGATGGCCTTGAGCCGTTCGCCAAAGCGCTGCTGTACCCAGTCGTACAGCAGAAAGCGGGCGAGCAAAAAGGCCAGCGTCGCGCCAATGGTTGAAGCGATCGAGACCAGAATGACACCGAGCCCCAGCCCGAACAGCGCGCCGCCAGCCAGGGTGAAAATCGCCGCGCCCGGCAACGATAGCGCCGCCATCAGGGTATAGAGCAGCGTGAACAGCAGCGCACTCAATGCCAGGTTTCCCTGCGTCCATTGCGTGATTGCGGCCTGCTGCTGTTTCAATTGCGCCAGGCTGAAATAATCGCCAAGACCAAAGCCATACCACGCGCCAACAACAGCGCCGATGGCGATGACAACAAGCCATTTTCTTTTATTTTTGTGCATGGTGAACCTTGTACGGCTGTAAGGAAGTTTGGGATCAAATAGGAGAGACGTCGGTCGTAACGCTGATTCTCGCACACTATCCAACCCCATCTCTGCACTCTCTGCGGTGACGACGCCAGGGATGGTGGAGGTAGAGCGACGCAGGAAGCCAAAGCCGACGACGCCAGGGATGGTGGAGGTAGAGCGACGCAGGAGCCAAAGCCGACGACGCCAGGGATGGTGGAGGTAGAGTGGCGCACGGAGCTAAAGCCGATGACGACAGCCTTGTTTTGCGATCTTCGGATGGCTGACGTTGCTGATGCTGTGTCCGACCTTCCCTGAGACGTCGCCAGGCGCGACCATATCAACCAAGGCAAATTGGTCGCGAAGTCGATCTCAGGCGCTTGTTCATCGCGCCGAATGCAGGCCGCCTATCCAGGTGTGGGCGAGTCGTCTGCCGGAAAATGTGCCGAGGTCCATTCTCTGATCCGATTGAGATAAATACGCCCGACGACATTGAGGCCGACTTTTTTAAGCTGGGACTCGGAACGATTTGCTCCTTTGATGGTGTCGAAGCGGAAGCCTTGCTGGATGGCGAGTTCTGCTTCCATGGCTTCGCGGTTGGTCCATTGGCCGATATAGTAAAAAGCCATGTCGAGTATCTCGTTATCATGCCCTTTGATAAAACGGCCGAGGGGCTTGCCCCAATTCAGTAATGCAATCGATACGAGAAGTTTGGCGGCGGCTTCCTCGATGGGGGCAATATAGGGGCGAACAAAGTCGAACATGACAACGGGTGGTAGCGATGTGCTGCTGTCTTCCATGTTGCCGGGCGAAAGTTGATAGCCTGTGTTGCGAATTTCAAATCCCTTGAAATTAATGGCAAGGCCCTGGCTCCGATAATTCCTTGTCTTTACCGGCAGGTTTGCCGTGTCGTGCCGGTTGGCACCCTCCCTCATCGCATTGAGCACATCCGAAAGCTGTTCCAACAGTAATGGGTAGTAGTGCCAGAACCGAGTTTCATCGCTGCGTAATAGCTCGTCGACGGTAATCACGTCGGTATGTTCGAAAACGTTGATCAGCCGTTCGTCATCCTTGAGAAGCAGTGAAGGCACTTTCACGATTCCGTCGAGGATTTTACTCGCGAGCAGTGCGCCCTCATATTCATACTGCAAATGATCAGGGTGCAACACGCCACTGCGGTCAATATACTGTTTGACGAAGCACCGACGTTTGCTGGAATTTTCCATTTCCAGCACTGCCGTTCCTACCCGTGACCAGTTTCTCTGGGTAATATCGGATGGTGTGATTTGTCGCAGTGGTCCGGCCTGCATTCCAGTCACCTCGACGTGGTAGCTGTTGCCAACCTCAATCGCCTTACTCCGGCATGTATCAGTCTTTTCCGAAGCGTGAAGGCGGAAAATATGCTGGAATGGGGTCGATGTTGCTCTGATATTCATATCTGAGGTATTCCTTTTTTCACGTGCTGGCATATGCCGGTGTTCCGCTGAGTAGTTACGGTTCTATTTTTCTACCTACTGAAAAGTTACGCTGGTTACAGAATGGGCCAGATGATCTGTTTGATCCTGAGCATCATTTCGTG
>CAZQXF010000316.1:0-3217 GCA_964596975.1 uncultured Thiotrichales bacterium
AGTGAGAGCAGCAGGAAACCGCCGAGTAATCCTCTGTGCCAATCAGTTGTCATCTTCCTCTCTCCCGCGATCCTCGAAATAGTAGACGCCGAGGCCCGCCCTGTACGTGCCTTTGCCTTGTGCCGTGGGGTTGCTGTCACGATCGTGCTGACTGAGAAAGGCATCCATCTCTTCCAGCAGCGCCATGGCTCGCTGGCGACTCAACGTACTGAATGCCAGCACGGCTTCTTCGGGCAGATTGTCGTAGACCACGCTGAGTTGCAGCCGCGATGTTTCCCCGGATGACTGAAGATTGTGGTCGATCGTCTCCAGCAGGTCGCGCACACTGTCGCCAGCCAATTGCAGCATCTCCTCATCGCTGTGGCAGGGCACATAGCCTGGCTTCAGCAGGCGCAGTGTGCCGCCTGCTGTGTTTTCCACGATGCCGGTGCGGATCAGTTCATCGAGCACAGCCCGCGCCGGAATGTCGCCGCTATAGCGCTTCACCAGGCTGCTGAAATCGTGCTCGGCGCCGCTGAAAAGCAGTTCCAGCGGATGGCCAGCGGCGTCGGTAAAGTCGTCATCGTTGCGCCAGCCATGAATGATGCGCGCGCTGCGATTGTGCTTTGTCTGGTGTGCATCCGGTGCTGGTGGCTCGTTGAGCAGGCGTTTGACCTCTTTGCGGTTGATTCCCGTGACCAGCGCAATACGAGAAATCGACAGCTTGCGCCCCTCCAGCGCAAACTCGGATGCCGCCGTGTCCACATAGAGCTGCTTCAGCCACTGCGCCAGCGTTGCATGCGCCACCCCATGCCGCAGCAGCAGGCGGATAAGCGGCCGCAGCATGCGCATGATGACTTGTTGCAGGGTGTTGCTGGGCATGGTGCAGGTGGTTGCTGAAATAGGGGGTATTGTCCCATGATTGGGAAATATTTCCCAATCATGTCGAGTGGTCGCCCAGACCCCGCGTTTTACTTCTCCACTCACTCGCGCGCTGATGCCCCTAGCGCGGTAGAATCTCGCCAGACCCAGCAAATACGATATCCAGCCGTGAAGTTCTCCGTTTCCGTCATCATTCCCAGCTACAACCGCGAAGCTGTGCTGGGGCGCGCTATCGAGTCAGTGTTGCGTCAAACACTGGCGCCGGAAGAGGTGATTGTTGTGGACGATGGTTCAAGCGATGGCACGGCGGGGTTGGTTCGGCGTGATTTTCCGCAGTGCCGCTATCTTGTGCAGCAGAATCGGGGGGTGAGTGCGGCGCGCAATCTCGGTATCGCCACCGCGACCGGAACATGGCTGGCATTTCTCGATTCCGATGACGAATGGTTGCCCGGCAAGCTCGAAGCCCAGTATCAGGCATTGCAGCAATCGTCGGGTTGCCGCCTGTGCCATACCGAGGAAATATGGATTCGCAACGGCAAACGGGTCAATGCGATGCGCAAACACGGCAAGAGTGGTGGCTGGATATATCAGCGTTGTCTGCCGCTATGCGTGATTTCGCCGTCTTCGGTTGTCATCCATCGGGATGTTTTCCGCAGCTACGGCGGTTTCGATGAGTCGCTGCCCGCCTGTGAAGACTACGATCTATGGCTGCGTATTTGTGCTCGCGAGCCGGTGGCGTTTGTCGAGCAGGCTCAGATCATCAAATATGGTGGCCATGACGACCAGCTTTCCCGCCGTTATTGGGGCATGGACCGTTTCCGCGTGAAGGCATTGGAAAAGATGCTGCAATCGGGCGTGCTGGCAGCGCCGGATGCTGTGGCTACCGCGGATATGCTGATCGAAAAGTGCCGCATCCTTGCGCTGGGTGCGACCAAGCGGGGTGCTGCCGAACGTGCTGCCCGTTATGAGGCGTTGGCACGCAGGTATCAATCCATGGCGTCCGCCCAAGGAGCCGCCGTTGATTAACATTGTCGTCGCCTGGATGGCTGAAGCACGGCCGTTGATCGACCGCTATCGATTGAAACCGCTGTCGCGAAAATCCGGTTTCAGGATCTATCGCAACGATGACGTCAGTCTGGTGGTCGCCGGACAGGGGAAGGTTGCGGCTGCCGCTGCCACGGCTTGGTTGCAGGCGCTGCTGAAACCGCAGCAGCATGCCTGCTGGCTCAATGCCGGTATTGCGGGTCAGCGTGATTTGCCGATTGGCACCGCGATTGAAGGGGGCCGGGTCTCGGATCTGGCCAGCGACCGCTACTGGCAGTTGGCTGGCAGTGGTACGGGGCTCCCGGCGCTGGATATCGTGACCGTGGACGCGCCCGATCCTGAGTATCGGCAGGACGGGGTGACGGATATGGAGGCATCAGGATTTGTCGAGACAGCGCTGCGGTTTTCCGAGCAGCGCGATATCGGCTGCTTCAAGGTGATTTCCGATAATGCCCGGCAGCCGCTTGAGCATTTCAGCCCGGCGCTGGCGACCGAACTCATGGCAGCGCGTATCGATGAGCTCCACTGTGTTGCCGAAGCCCTGCAATGGAGGTGTTCCAGTGTCGAATGAACGTCGCTATCTGATCACCGGTGCGAGTCGCGGCATCGGCGCTGCGATTGCCCGCAAGTTGTTGCAGGATGGATGTCTGGTGACGGGCTTGTCGCGCAGGGCTGGCGAACTGGAGAGCGAGCAGGGATATCGCCATGTGAGTTGCGATTTCGCCGATCTGGAGGCGCTGCCGGCAATCCTGAAGGCGCAGAGGAAACAGCTGGAGCGTCTCGATGGCCTGATCCTCAATGCGGGATTCGGCCGCTTTGCCTCGCTGGAAGCCTTCTCCGCCCGGCAGATCTGTGAGCTGATCGATGTCAACCTCACCAGCCAGATTCTGGTCGCGCGTGAGTTTCTGCCGCTGATGAAACGCCACAAGGCGGGGGATGTCGTTATCATCGGCTCAGAAGCCGCCCTTCGGGGCGGTCAGCGTGGTGCCGTCTATGCCGCCACCAAGTTCGCGCTGCGAGGCTTTGCCCAGTCATTGCGCGAGGAGTGTGCCTCGGCGGGTGTGCGGGTTACGCTGATCAACCCGGGCATGGTGCAGACGGACTTTTTCGATGGCCAGAACTTTCGCCCGGCAGCAGCGCCGGGTTGCCATCTGCTGGCGGAGGATGTCGCTGAAGCAGTGGTCTTCGTCCTCAAGTCGCGTCCCGGAGCCTGTTTCGATGAAATTAATCTGTCGCCACAGAAGAAAGTGATCGATTTTGGAAAGGCAGAAGATAGATCGCGCGAGAGATAGTCATCTGCAACAGCTATTGG
>CAZQXF010000317.1:0-3189 GCA_964596975.1 uncultured Thiotrichales bacterium
ATGTCCGGTGGTGTGGGAGGGGTGACGGGCGAGATTCCGTCACCTCGACCCGATCCTGTTCGGTAGTCGGTAGGTTGGGCAAAGCCGAGCGTGCCCAACAAAGGCCTTGGTGCTGTACCGGCCCGTGCTTGTTGGGCGCGTCACTATCGTTCCTTTGCCTAACCTACCTGAATTCTGGGGCCGAAGTGGGTGCCGCGAACGCCGCAGCTTGAGCTTTATTCATGCTGTCCGCCCAGTAGATGCTTCCCATCATTACGCCGAGCAGGAAGAACAGATGTCGCCAGTGGAGCGTGTCGATAAACAGGCTTTGCAAGGCAGTGGTCAGTAGCACGGCGAAAACAATGATGATGCCTTCGTCCACGGCATTGCTGATCGGGCGATGCGAAATGCTGCGCAGATAACGAGATCCAATGGCGAGCTGCAACAGCAAAAAGCCCGTGAAGCTCGCCATGCCGAGCCAGCCGTTTTCCACCAGGGTCAACAGGTATACATTGTGGGGGTAGCGGGCAAATTCATCACGCACTTCTCCGGCACCCGTGCCCAGCGGTTTTTCCAGGCCCAGCAGTAGCGCGCGCTTTTGGGTGCCAAAACGTCCGGTTTCGCCGACGTCATAGGATTGAACCAGGGCGGCGCGTTTCTCCATCATCCCGGCCACTGTGGGAATCTGTAGCAGTGCGGTAATACCGATCATCAACAGGCCAATGGTGATACCCGCTGCGACGAGATAGCTGACCAGTAGGTGTAATGAACGGGTGACGGCGAGCCGCATGGTCATCAATACCAGCGTCGCCATCACCATATTGCCCCATGCGGCGCGTGAAAAGCCCAGCAGTAAGCCCGTTAGCAGAACAATCAGTGAAATGGCATAAACCAGTTTCCACCAGTGGCGACTGGAAAACAGCTTTGTGCCGGTATAGAGCACTACCGGCACGAGAAACGGCCCATAGACATTCGGGTCTTTGAACAGCGCCTTGGCGCGGCCATGCTTGAGGAACAATTCGGCATCCGGGAGCAGGTGCAAAAAGGCGGCAATACCGATGAGCGCGGTGATCAGCGCGGCGATCAGGTATCCACGCCAGAAGGCGCGAAACATACTGTCTGCGTCATGGTAGAACAGTGATGCAAACAGCATCCAGATGATGAACATATAGGCTGATATGCCGGCGTATCTGGCTGCTTTGGTGAAGTCGCTGACCTCGACGAAGGAAATGAGGTTGGCAAGCAAGAACAGGATAGCGAGCAGAACCGGCAATGCCAGCCGATGAGGGATACGCAAACCCGTGACAGCTGCAACAACGACCATCAGCAGGGCAAGAATATCGAAAGGGGAGGGCTCTATGACAGCGAAAGCGGCCGACACCATCAGGATAGTCAGCATCATGGGCAGCTTGCGATTCAGCCCGGATTTGAGCGGATAGATTGCGGTCATGGGCGTGGCGATGATCCGATGGAAGCTGCACCTTCCTTAGAGTCTGATGCGCCTCACAGGTTCCCGCTGAGTTGTTTGTTCGGATCGAAGTGTGACGGAGTTCACGTGGATTTGGTGTGCTCCGCGATCTGCCCTCTCTAGGAGTTGTGGTTCGACCGACACCATCGTTGATTCCCCGGACGGGAACCACTGCGCCAGGTTTCGGTCACAACAGAATGCACCGCGGCGCATTCGATGCCGACACTTAATCGGGAATCCAGATGAAAGGGAAAAAATCGCTGCTTGGCTGGTCTGGCTTTATTTTTGCCATGAGGCTGTCAGGGGCCGTGACGGTACTGCTGACGCAGATTCTGCTGGCGCGCTGGATGGGTGCCTATGAACTGGGCGTCTATGTGCTGGCTTTTTCCTGGCTGATCATGCTGTCGACTTCGGTCGGACTGGGGTTTCCCATGGCTTCGATGCGCATTCTCGGCAAGGCGCAGCACGATGGCGAGGCGGGTATCGTGCGCGGCTACATTCGCCGCGGACGAGAGATCAATTTCGGGGTTGGGGTGCTTGCCAGCCTCGTGGGCATTGCTGTCGTCATGCTCAAGGCGCCCCAGCTCAGCATCTCCCAGCAGGGGGCATTCATCCTCGCCTTTCTCTGTATTCCCGTACTGGCGACGATGCGCATGCATGAGCGGGCGGCGCAGGCGCATGGCTGGTTCGTGCTGGCGATGTTGCCAAACATGTTTCTACGGCCCATCTTTTTTCTGCTGCTTGTCTGGGCTGCGGCATTGTATGGCATGGCGCTGGATGCCCGGCAGGTGATGTTGTTGCATGTGCTGCTGATTGGCTTCATGGCGCTGGTCCATGCTCTGGTATTTTCTGCCCGAATGCGACGGCAGCTCGGCGCGCCCAAACCCGCGTTCCGTGATCGTGAGTGGTTCCATGTTGCGCTGCCGCTCTTGATCGTCACGCTGTTTTCCCAGTATTTCGCTGATCTCGATATTACCGTGGTCGGCCTGATTTTGCCGCCCGAGCAACTGGCGCAATACAACGCTGGTTACCGTATTGCACTGGTGATTTCCTTTGGCTTTCTCGCCGTCAATGCGGTGTTGATGCCACGCGTTTCCAGGCTCTATGCGGCAGGTGACACTGCTGCCATTCAGAGCACGGTGGCGTTGGCAACGCTGGCGACTGTCATCGGCGCAGCTATCGCCATCACCTTGCTGGTCATTTTGGGTGAAAAGATTCTGCTGTTGTTTGGCGAGGAATTCGTCCCCGCTTACCAGAGCATGCTGATTCTGGCGACATCGCAACTGCTGCTGGCGGTGATCGGGCCGGTGGCTACGCTATTGAGCGTGACGGGGCACCAGCTCTATTGCCTCAAGGTGTTTTCATGGTCGCTGCTTGGCCTGGTCGTGTTCAGTATCGTGTTGACGCCTATGTATGGCATGAACGGCGCGGCATTTGCGGTACTCCTGGTGACCCTGTTCTGGGCGCTGATGTTACGGGGTTATGTCAGAAAATACCTTAACGTTGAATCTTCGATTCTGTCGTCATGGGTGCTGCTGCCGCGGAAATGATTCTGGACGTGGACGGCCTTTCGGTATCTACGAAAAAAAACTCCCTCTCCCCGCGGGGGAGAGAGTTGGGGAGAGGGGGCGGAAAAGCACGCAGAAACCGAGAATTCTGAGCAAGACCGAAAAAAATCCCCCTCAATCCCCCTTTGAAAAAGGGGGAGGTTGTCGGTTGGGGCTGAAATGTTGCGATGAATG
>CAZQXF010000318.1:0-3189 GCA_964596975.1 uncultured Thiotrichales bacterium
CCTGCGAAAAGCTGCATGAGACAGTCATCGATAACGCGGAGGCGCGTGAGTTGATCAAGCAGTTCAACAACATTCAGTTGGATATGTGGGGCAAAGATCCGCTGGTGCTGTTCGACGGCAGCAAGACCACGGCACGACAGTGGGCTAAAGAGCTCGGTATCCACTACGCCCCGACCATCGTATTCTTTGATGCGAGCGGCAAGGAAATCATCCGTAGCGAAGCGATGTTCAAGCAATTTCACACACAGTCGATATTCGACTATGTTGCAAGCGGCGCCTATGCCAAACAACCCAACTTCCAGCGCTACCTCGAAGCACGCGCCAACCGGATTCGCGCAACTGGCAAAGATGTCGATATCTGGAAATAGACACCCAACCGGAGCCACCGATGATACGAAAGCCCCTTTCCCTGTTGCTGTTCACCTTGCTCTCGACCGGCCTCATGGCTGACGAGGAAACCATGACCGTCTCCGTGACGCGCATGACACTGGCAACGGCAACCACGATGGCCCAGGCCGCCATCAAGGCCTGCACAGAAAAGGGCATTCAAATTGGTGTAACCGTCGTCGACCGTGACGGACTGGTGCAAGTCGCGCTAAGGGACACCATTGCAGCACCAATCACACTGCCCATCAGCAAAGGAAAAGCCTACGCCGCGGTCAACTTCAATGCGCCAACAGCGCAGTTGAAGGATCGGGCCAATAGCCCTATCGGCCGAACCCCCGGCGTTGTCATGGCAACGGGCGGGCTACCCGTTCAGGTGGGCGGCAAACTGATCGGCGGCATCGGTGTCAGCGGCGCACCCGCGGGAACAACCGATGAGGAATGCGCCCAGGCCGGGATTGACGCCGTCG
This sequence comes from uncultured Thiotrichales bacterium, assembly GCA_964596975.1. Lineage (GTDB taxonomy): Bacteria > Pseudomonadota > Gammaproteobacteria > UWMA-0217 > UWMA-0217 > JALSHZ01. The sequence continues at coordinate 855 of CAZQXF010000318.1, forward strand.
TCGATGATCTGGAAATGTCGATGTAGCAAAACTACTTCGGCAGATTTTCCGGCACGAACAATTGCTCCCCCGCGACGCGGAAAGCAGCAATTCTTTGCTGCGTTGCCACCGAAGTGAACCACTCGATCAATTGCATAGCGCCATGATAGTTGACGTCAGGGTGCTTCGCCGGGTTGACGGCAATAATGCCATAAGGGTTGAACAACCGTTTGTCACCTTGCAGTAGAATCTTCAGATCGAGTTTGTCGCGCATGGCCAGCCAGGTACCACGATCAGACAGGGTATAGCCCTGCAATTCACTCGCCATCTGCAACACCTTGCCCATCCCCTGCCCGGCCTCAAGATACCACCGACCCTGCGGCTCGATACTCGCAGACTGCCACAACGACAACTCCTTCTTGTGCGTTCCCGAATCATCGCCTCGCGAAACGAAACGCGCCTTTGCCGCAGCGATCCGCTTCAACGCGCTGGCAACATCCTTCTCGCCAGAGACACCAGCCTCATCATCCGCCGGCCCGACAATGACAAAATCATTGTGCATCACTGGATATCGCGTGACACCATTGCCATCGGCAACAAACTGCTCTTCCGCCGAACGCGCATGCACCAACACCACATCCACATCACCATCACGCCCCATGCGCAACGCCTTACCCGTACCGACCGCAATCACCTGAACCCGAATCCCCGTCTTGCTCTCGAAATCAGGCAATAACGCACGAAGCAATCCAGAATTATCAGTACTCGTCGTCGTCGCCAGCCGCAAGGTCTCACCGGCGTTGGCGATTGATGCGATGAGTACAAGAACAATCGTCAGTAATTTCTTCATTCCGCAGTAAATCCCCTGTCTTTCGTGACTGAGTAACAACAAAAAAGCATATCAATTTGTAACTGCCAGCCCTACCGAAGCCAAGCATCAGCAAAACCGCCTCTCCCGCTTGCTTGCCCAAGCATCGCGTCATCCAGCCAGCACCACCGGGGGGGGGTCAGGTCTTGTTTGCACGCTACAGATAACCCAACACCCCTTCGAAGCAGACGCGCAGGAAAATCAACATGACAATCAATATCAACGCATTGTCACCAGCTCCTCAGAGCCGGTAGGATGAATCGCGATGGTGTCGTCGAGGTCCTTTTTCGTTGCGCCCATGCGAATGGCTACCGCAAAGCCTTGCAGCATTTCATCAGCGCCGAGACCAATAATATGGCAGCCCACGACCTTTTCCTTTGCGCCGACGGTCACCAGTTTCATGGAAACCTTTTGCGGGTGGCTGGTGAAGGCGTGATACATCGGGGTAAAGCGGCTCTGATAGATCTTCACCGCAGCGCCATGCTGCTCCCTTGCCTGTGATTCGGTCAAGCCGACCGATGCAATTGGGGGGTGCGAGAAAACGACGCTGGGGATGAGGTCGTAGTCCAGCTTGCGATCCTGCTGGTGGTTGAACAGCCGATCACCCAGGCGACGTGCGGCGGCAATCGCCACCGGTGTGAGCTGGGCTTTGCCGATCACGTCACCAACTGCATATACGCCGGGCACATTGGTGTTCTGAAAATCGTCGACGACGACATAGCCTTTGTTATCCACGTCGATGCCCGCCTTCTCCAACGCCAAGCCATCACTGTTTGGCGCACGACCGATGGCCCAGACGAGTGCATCGAAATCCTCGAACGTCTGCCCAGAATCGCAGTGCAGGGTCAGCTTCTCTGACTCGGCATCCTTGTCGACGCGGGCGATCTGCGTCATCGGCATGATATTGATACCGGCGTTGAGCATCTCCTCCATCAAGCCTTCACGCAGCATGGCATCGAATTCGCGCAGCAGATGTTGCTTGCGCAGAAACAGTGTCACTTCACTGCCCAGCGCATTTAGCACGCCGGCGATCTCCACCGCAATATAGCCGCTGCCGACGATAGCAACCCGCTCGGGCAATGCCTCCAACTCGAAAAAACCATCCGAAGTGATACCAAACTCAGCCCCCGGAATATCGGGCACGATGGGACGACTGCCCGGTGCGATGACAATGTGCTCGGCGCTGTACGTCTGACCGTCCACCGTCAGGGTGTTGGCATCGACAAACTGGGCATATCCACGGATTTCATCAATATCGGAATCTGCGAGAAAGCTGTGATACCAGGTGTTGATATTGCTGACATAGTGGTCGCGTTTAGCCTTGAGTTCTGCCCAATCGAAGCCCTTGATATCTATGTCAAAACCGTAGTCGGTCGCATCGTGCAAGGCATGCGCCAGTGAGGCGCCATACCACATCACTTTTTTCGGCACACAGCCGACATTGACACAGGTGCCGCCGAGTTTTCCTGTTTCGACAACGGCACAACG
>CAZQXF010000319.1:0-3173 GCA_964596975.1 uncultured Thiotrichales bacterium
GTCAGCAGGCTGCAGATTTTAGGCAATCGGTCAAGCTGAAGAGGACGCAAATCTTTCCCAAGTCTCAGCATCAGGATGACTACCTGCAGTCGATGCAGCGATATGATGTCAACTTCGGTGTCGGCCCGGCCGGCACCGGAAAAACCTATCTGGCCGTCGCCAAAGCAGTGGAAGCACTGGAGCAGGAGCAGGTGTCGCGTCTGGTGCTGACGCGTCCGGCCGTCGAAGCGGGTGAAAAACTGGGCTTCCTGCCGGGTGATCTGGCGCAAAAGGTGGATCCCTACCTACGTCCGGTCTACGATGCGCTGTACGAAATGCTCGGCTTCGACAAGGTCGAAAAACTCATCGCTCGCCACGTCATCGAGGTTGCGCCACTGGCCTACATGCGCGGGCGCACGCTGAACCATGCCTTTGTTATTCTCGATGAGGCGCAAAATACCACCCCGCAGCAAATGAAGATGTTCCTCACCCGCGTCGGTTTCGGCTCGCGTGCGGTAATCACCGGCGACATCACGCAAACCGACCTGCCGGGCCATCAGGCATCCGGCTTGAAGCAGGCCATCTCGATTCTTGAAGGCGTCGAAGGTGTCGGTTTCAGCTATTTTTCAGCACAGGATGTCGTGCGTCATCCGCTGGTGCGCCGCATCGTCGAAGCCTATGAAAAGTCGGAAGGCGGCGGGAGCTGAGTTTGGCGCTTCAGGCAGAGCTGCAACATGTCGCTACGGCTGAAGACGTCCCGGCGCAAGCGCAGTTTCAGCAATGGCTCGATACCACATTCCCAGAGCTGGATGGCCAGACCGTCCTGATCCGGGTTGTCGATCCAGAGGAAAGCTGCCAGCTCAACCGCGACTATCGTGGCAAGGACTACCCCACCAATGTGCTGTCGTTTCCGTTCGAGGTGCCGGAAGGCATCCCCAACGCGCATCTTGGCGACCTTGTGATCTGCGCCGATGTGGTGGCACAGCAGGCGCGCGACCAGGGCAAACCGCTACAGCACCACTGGGCGCACATGCTGATCCACGGCGTTCTTCATCTGCTGGGGCACGACCACATCGAAGCAGACGAGGCCGAAGCGATGGAAGCCATTGAAATTCGCCTGCTGGAGAAACTGGGTATTCCCAACCCCTATTGACCGCTCCACTGGCATCGACCAAAACAGCGTGCTTGTCCATTTATCTCCCCCGATAGCGTGACATCGTTGCTGGTAATGTGATTTCTAACATGTTTCCAAGTTGTTAAAATTCAGGCAAATAAGGTACATTGCAGCTTCTGCAATCAACCACCACAGGAATGAACGAAGACCTTCCGTCGCCGTCGGAACACGGCAATTGGCTGGAACGACTGGCCAAGTCATTGATCGGCACACCGTCCGATCGCACACAACTCCTCGAAACTTTGCGCAAGGCGCAGCGCCAGAATTTATTGGATCCCGATGTTTTGAGCATGATCGAGGGTGCCTTGCAGGTGTCCGAGATGCAGGTTCGGGACATCATGATCCCGCGGGTGCAGATGGAGACCCTGAACGACACCGATACTCTGGAGCAGATGCTGCCCACCATTATCGAATCCGGGCATTCGCGGTTTCCGGTTGTCTCGGACAAGAAGGACACCGTTGTCGGCCTGATTCTGGCGAAAGACCTGCTGCGCTACCTTGCCAGCGATAACAGGGAGTCCTTTGTACTCAAGGACATCTTGCGCCCGGCCGTGTTCATCCCCGAAAGCAAGCGCCTCAATGTGCTGCTGAACGATTTTCGCAATCGCCGCAACCACATGGCGATCGTTGTCGATGAATATGGTGCGGTGTCCGGCCTGATCACCATCGAAGACGTGCTTGAGCAAATCGTCGGCGAGATCGATGACGAGCATGATGTCGATGAGGTCGAAAATGCGATTCTGGTACAGGACGACAACCGCTTCACCGTCAAGGCGCTGACCCCGCTGGAAGAGTTCAACGAGTACTTCGGCACTCGTTTCGATGAAGATGAGTTCGATACCGTAGCCGGCCTGGTCGTCAAGCATTTTGGCCATCTGCCGAGCAATGGTGAAACCGTTCGTATCGACGGGCTCGAATTCAAGGTGTTGAAGGCCGACAGCCGACGGGTTCATTTGCTGGAAGTACGGCGGGTGGCGCAGTAACCCGTAAACTCTCGTCACGCAGTAACCAGAAAGCACCTTCGTCGTTAACGCTCCGCTATAATTGGAGCTCCTCTCTTTTCCGGTGCTTCCCCGCGGATACTTCGGTGCGCTTTTTTCAATCCCGTTTTCTCGTTCATGCTGCGGCACTGCTGGCTGGTGCCGCACTGGTGCTCGCGTTCGCGCCATTTTTCCTCTGGCCCCTGGCCATGCTCGCGCCGGCGGCGCTGATGTTGCTATGGCTCAAGGCGCCGTCACGCTGGGCAGTCTCCATTGGCTATTGCTTTGGCCTCGGTTTTTTCGGCTTCGGTGTTTCCTGGGTTTTCCATAGTATCTACGAGTTTGGTCAGGCGCCATTTGCTTTTGCAGCGTTACTGACGCTGATATTCGTTCTTATCTTCGCACTCTATCCGGCACTGCTTGGTTGGCTTCAGCGCCCGGCTGATCCCGCTCAGCAACACATGGGATGGCGCTTGCTGATCGTGATGCCCGCCGGTTGGGTCTGCCTGGAATGGCTGCGTGGCTGGCTCTTTACCGGCTTCCCATGGTTGCAGCTCGGTTATTCGCAATTGCTGGCCGATGGCGGAACGATGTTCGCCGCTGTTGCGCCGGCTGCGGGTGTACTGGGCATCAGCTATATCGTCATGTTGAGCGTGGGGTTGATGCTGCTGTTGCTGCTGGGCAGGGGGCGGGCAAGATGGGGGGCGCTGGCAGGCATTGTGACGCTTGTGGCCGGGCTGTATGGCCTGGGACATCAGCATTGGAGCAAGCCTATCGGAGACCCCATCACCGTGGCGTTGGTGCAGGGCAATATTGCGCAGGAAAACAAGTGGGAGCCCGACTGGTTGGTTCCGACGGTCAATCGTTACTCACGGCTCACCGATGCACACACGGACGCGGATCTCATTGTCTGGCCAGAGGTGGCGTTGCCCGGCACTTATCAGTTGTTCAGGGATTTTGTCCTCAGTCCGATTCAGCACGAATTGGAAAAGCATGGGGCGGAGCTGCTGACAGGGGTGCTGTACGAAGGTGACGCGGGC
>CAZQXF010000320.1:0-3165 GCA_964596975.1 uncultured Thiotrichales bacterium
ACTTTTTCCTTTCCGTGTGTCGCAAAGCCCCGGATGGGCTTTTGCGACACCCTCTGCGAAAGGGGGGAATCAAGGAGACTGCAAAGCCGAACTCCGAAGCTTGAGGTATTTATACGCTATAGCCATTAGTCTGGATCAGCAGGGGAATAATTCAACAAGGCGCATGAATTCAGGCAATTATCCCGGTTACTGCTCAGCTCACCACTGGAATGCGCCATCTCTGCGTTGGGAAATGGTCATTTACACGCGTAAACTCACATTTCCCGCCTTGATCTGACGCATTCCAGCGGCAATCTGAGCAGTTACGGGTCTACTTGAGCGGACGCTGAATAGTTACTTATCCCGGAGGCTGGCGGCTGCGGTACCATACAGGACTCTTTATCGGCAGCGACGGCAGACATGACAGAAGTCGGCAGTTTTCTCATTCTGATGGCAGGGGGCGCGGTCGCGGGTTTCCTCAACGTGCTGGCCGGCGGTGGCTCGGCGCTGACGATCCCGCTACTGATTTTCATGGGCTACGACGCTACCGTGGCCAATGGCAGCAACCGCATCGCCATCCAGGTCGAAGCCCTGATGGCCGTCGCCACTTTCCGCCACAACAATCAGCATGATTTTCCGCTGAGCCTGAAGCTGGCGCTGATGACACTGCCTGGTGGGATTCTTGGCGCGTTCTACGCGGTGAAGATCGACGATGCGCTATTCACGAAAATACTCGGCCTGGTCATGATCCTGATCGTGATCTCGCTGATGCTGCCGAAAGGCCGGGTGGCGGAACACGCCGCCAGCCACCGCTGGTCAAAATGGCTGGCCTGGCCGGTCATGTTTGGGGTCGGCTTCTATGGCGGCTTCGTTCAGGCGGGGGTGGGTTTCATCATCATGGCGACGCTGCTGCATCTGTTCGGCATGGAGCTGACACGGGTGAATGTCCACAAGGTGTTTATCGTCATGGTATTCACCGTGCCTGCCGTGGTGCTGTTTATCGTCACCGGCAACGTCGACTGGTTTGCCGCAACAGCGCTCTCGATCGGCATGGCAGGTGGCACCTGGCTTGCCGTCAAGGCATCGATCAAGAGTGGAGAGAAAATCATCCGCGCAACGCTGGCGGTGGCGCTGCTGGTGATCGCAGTAAAACTGTTGGCATGAACTGGGCCTATGTAAACGTAACTATTCAGCAGTTAGAAAAACAGAGCCGTAACTGCTCAGATTGCCGCTGCTGTATCAGCTCATCAGCTGTATCTACAGGCTTATGCTTGCGATAGAGTTCTTGCACCAATTGCTGCAATTTTTCGGCCGCCGCGGGCTGCTTTTTTTCCCTGCATGCCTCAGCTTCCATACTCAAACCGGACTTGGCCGCTTTCAACCGCAAAGCAGCGTGGACGTCGTCAGGAAGATTGCGAATATTCAAAATAGCCATGACATCATTGTCGGCATCGACTACATCGTAGTCAACGCTTCGTCCCAATGTTCACTGCTGGGCATCGCTGTTCCAACTGTAGCGAAGGCTACAAAAGCGAGGCACTATGCGACGTCAGACGTCACCTCTCGCCCCGGGCTGCTTTGAATGCCATGTTTGTCAATCAGCTTGTACAGCGTGACACGAGAAGTCCCCAGCAATCGCGAGGCTTCTGACAGATTGTAGTTACTGTCGATCAAAGCCGTGCGGAGCAGTTGTTTTTCCACCCTGGCACGTGCTTCGGCCAGCGTTTCGAGCTTTCTGGACGATTCACGTCGTTCCAGCCCCAGGTCTTCGGGATGGATCAACTGCCCTGTACACATAACCACTGCACGCTGTATGCGATTGAGCATTTCGCGCACGTTCCCGGGCCAGTCGTGCTCCTTCATTACTGCGAGCGAGCGCTGACTCAAACCCTTGGCGCAGCAACGTGAGCGGGCACAAAACTGTTCGAAAAAACGCTCCGCCAGATAGGCAATGTCGCTCCCCCGATCACGTAGCGGGGGCATTTCCAGCTGCAATACGTTGAGTCGGTAATAGAGATCTTCACGAAAGCGGCCCGCAGCGACAGCTTCTTCAAGATCGACGTGCGTCGCCGTGATCACCCGCACATCGACCTTGATCGACTGTGAGCCACCTACTCTGGTGATGACGCCCTCCTGGAGAAACCGCAGCAAGTTACCCTGGCTTTGCAGCGGCAGGTCGCCAATCTCGTCGAGAAAAAGTGTCCCACCATGGGCCGACTCGATATGCCCGATACGTTGCTGAGAAGCACCGGTAAATGCCCCTTTTTCATGGCCAAACAACTCGGTCTGTACCAGATTTTCAGGAATCGCAGCCATATTCACTGCAACGAATGGTTCGTCACAACGGTCGGATTCGGCATGGACATTCCGTGCAGCGAGTTCCTTTCCGGTACCTGATTCACCACCGATCATCACCGGTGCGTCGGATGTGCTGATGCGGGAGATTCGCTCCCTTAGCGCCACCATGATGTCGCTTCGCCCAAACAGCTTGTAGCTGGACGCCACGGGTGAAATGCATCTCTCTGATTGACCACCACAACAGGAAATCGACGCCATGCCATAGGCATGACCAATGGCGTATTGCACCGCTTCGGGTAATAGCGGCATGGTGAGAAAGTCGAAGAACAGCCTGCTCAGCGCGCGCCGCAGACGAGTTTGCTCGATGGTGCCAGGTTCGACGATGCCAACAGCCCGGATGTCCCGGCGCTCGAACAGCAGCTCCTCAGCGAGTTCAAGCGTTTCGGCGTTGTCGAATCCGATCGCGGCTACCATCACACGGATATCACGGTCACTGGCCGCTAGCCGTAGTGCTTTCAGGCTGTCCGCAGAAACCAATTCCCACTGATCAGGCGGCAACAAACACTGCAGCGCCCCTTCACAACCCCCAAGGCAAAGAATGCGGCGACGAGCCGATACTGGATTGTGCGCAGTTGCCATGACATACCTCCCGAAATCCGTCTGACTGGTGATCAGATCTTATGCCCACCAGCGTATCAGCATCGACGGACATCGGGTGATTGTTTACGCCAAGCTCAGGATCATTCCGCAAAACCCACGACGCGAGGGAACTTGTTTCTCTGCTTACTGCTGCGCACTAAACAACGCCGGCTACGGTAACTACTCAGCGCAATGCCCGTAACTGCTCAGATTGCCCCCGTTTTGCGTCAAATCAAGGCGGAAGCGCGC
>CAZQXF010000321.1:0-3157 GCA_964596975.1 uncultured Thiotrichales bacterium
TCGTTATTGACGACGGCCTGCCAGAAGCCGTGGGCGACTTCTTCGGGTGTCTGTTTCTGGGCGCAGCCGCCGACAATCAGCAAGGCAACGAGGGGAATGATGATCCTGAGCAGTTTCATTGGTTTGACTCCATTTTGAGCGTACTTGACCCCATTATGCGCGTAGCCCTTGGGGCTGCCAATCATGCCGCTGATCGTGGTCGTAAACTAGTGTATCGCGTTAGCCTGGGCGTTGCTGCGACAGTGGTTGCTGGCAGCGCCGGCAAACATAGCGCACGCCATCGCGCTGAATGCGGTTGTGGCGTGTGCTGCTGAGCATCACCTCGCCGCAGGCGCAGTAATAGCTGTGGCGTTGCTGGCGTCGGATGCGCAGTCCGTCCAGGCTGGTGTTGTGCGTGGCGCGCGGATTGTCGATGCCAAACGTCGCCATCACGTCGCGCCATTCGGGGCCATGCGGTTTGCAGCGGCGGCGCGGATAGAGGCGATCGACGACATAGTGGGCGACTTCGTGTGGGATGGTGTCTTGCAGACCCTCGTCGAAATGCAGGGCGAACAGTTGCGGATTGAAGCGGAACCAGCGTTGTGCGCCTTTTCTGACGTAGTAACCCCAGGCCGCGCCGGTGACGTCGAAGCGAATATCGAGTGGCGGTAACGTCAGCTGATAGTGCTGCCGTGCCTGGGCAATACGCTGATGGGTCGCGGCGATGATGATATCGCGCTGGGCGCTGTCGAGATGGTCGCTCATGGTGTGCCGGAATAGCGTACCAGCCCGTCGCCGGTGTCGATGACGAGCCCATTGGTGGTGATTTCGACGATCCGCAGCGTGCTCTGGGGCAGCGTTGCCCCCTCCTTGAGCTTTTGCATATTGACCAGGGCGTAGCGCCGGGAGGGGGTGTCACTGTAGACGATGGTGTTGATTTCGTATTGCTGCAATTTTTCCAGCGTATCGCCGTCCGCCTCTTGGGGTTGGCTGGTGGTTGATGCTGTTGGTGCGGGTTTATCCTCGACTGGTGCTTTGTTGTTGGGCTGGAGCCTGGCTGCCGGGCGATGTGCTTCGATCATCCGGGTGGCACCCAGCTCTTGCTCCAGTGGCCGCAGGATACGGCTGGCGGTATTGGGTGCGGCAGGCTTGGTCGGTGGCTGCGCTGCCTGGCGTGCCAATTCGATAATGGCGCGGGGGTCTGCGACTGTGGGAGCCGCGCTCTCGGCCAGTGTGCGCCACCAGAGAAACAGCAGAATGGCGATATTGGCCAGCAACAGCAGCAGGAGGACAACAGGCCAAAAACTGCGGCGCTCGGGTTTGACCTGAATATAGAGGGTGTCGGCAATGGATTCGGCCTGTTGCTGGCGATCCTTTTCCGACTGTTTCAATGCATCGAGTATCAGTGACATCGTCAAATCATGGTTGTCGAAGTGTCGGCACGGCAGGCTCTGCCGTGACCTGTTCCAGTGTCAGCAGCGTGCGAATCCCGGCGATGCCATCCACCGACAGGCCATGGCGACGCTGGAAGGCTCTGATCATTGCTGCCAGCGCGGGTTCAGCAGCGCTCTCATCGAGTGAGCCGGTCGCACCAATCCCAGCGAGGCCCAGTCGCCGGCGTAACCAGCGGGTATCAGGCGGTGGACTGCCAGGGTGGATCAAGTGCTTTCCGGATGGCGGTGCCTGCCATAGCAGCAAAAATTTTCCCGGCCAGATGGACGCCAGCTGATCGACCGTAAGCTGTTCGCTTGCTTCAGGGCCAGATACTATCAGACCATCGGCGTCCATCGATCGTATCAAACGTTGCACCGTCGCATGGCCGTCGCCATCGGTTTCGATCAGCGCCGGTCGATTGTATTGCAGAAAATCTTCCATGCTGCCGGCGACGTAGAGGCATTGCAGCCCTTGAGAAGCGGCTTGCTCGCAAGCGGCGACGTTGCTGTTGGGGTCGTAAGCAATGCCCCATAGTGAAAAAAGCGTGGCAATCGGGGACGGTGAGGGCAGGGTAACGAGATTTTCGTCGGCCGCTGCTGTGGTCGCTTCATCGTCCAGCGCCGCTTGCAGCGCAGTGAGATAGTCGGCCGAGTCGCCAGCCACCGCAGTTGGCAAGGTAGCAGGGGCATCTTGTGTCACCTTGTCGGTGCTGGCTCGCGTCGGTGACTGCTGCCCAGTTGCCAGCCAGATCAACAGCGGCAGGAGCAGCAATACCGTGCCGATGGCGATGGCCTTGCGCGAATAGGGCCAGGGTGTACTGGTCGCTCCATGGCTAAGCTCGGCGTTGGCCTGTTTGATCAGGCGGGCATCGATACGGTCGCGCTGTCGCGCATAGGCGCCGGTCAGGGCACGGTCGGCGATGAGGTTGATACGGCGCGGAATACCCTGTGACAGCCGTTGGATCTGTTTGATTGCGGCAGGTACAAACAGGGGGCGTCTGGCACCGGCGACCTTGAGCCGGTGCTGTAGATAGGCGGCGGTGTCGTCAGCGCCCATCGGGCCAAGATGAAAACGGGCTGTCACCCGTTGCGACAACTGGCGCAGCTCGGGGCGATCGAGCATGTCGCGCAGCTCGGGTTGGCCGATCAGGATAATTTTCAGCAGTTTCTTCGTGCCCGTTTCCAGATTTGTCAGCAGGCGAATCTGCTCCAGCGTCTCGAAGCTGAGGTTTTGCGCTTCGTCGATGATCAGGATGGCCTGTTCGTTGGCTGCATTCAGTGCCAGTAGCCAGCGGTTCAGTGCATCGACCAGATCCTTGATGCCAGGATTGTCCGGGTAGGCGATACCGAACTCATCGCAGGCAGAGGCCAGCAGCTCCAGCGGCGACTGCATCGGGTTGAGAATGAGGGCAAAATGATTGCCGCTGACGCCCTCTTCGAGCATGGAGCGGCACAGCGTCGTCTTGCCCGTACCGACTTCGCCGGTGAGCACAATGAAGCTGCTGCTTTCGTCCGTGCTGAACAGCAGATGGGCGAGCGCATCCCGATGCTGTTCACTCATATAGAGGAAGCGCGGGTCGGGGGTGATGTTGAAGGGCTTCTCAGTCAGCCCGAAGTAGCTCAGGTACATCCAGGTTTGTTGGCACCATAGTGGCATGAATTGATCCATTCTATCAGGCTGTGTGGTAACGTTTTTGTTCATGACTACCGAATCGTCTCTACATCCGGGCAGTGATTGGCACGAG
>CAZQXF010000322.1:0-3138 GCA_964596975.1 uncultured Thiotrichales bacterium
CCTATATCCGCCATGTGTTGCGGCATATTGCTGGGGCTGATACGGCGGAGAAACTTGAAGTCTTGTTGCCGTGGAACATTGAGCCGGGGATTTTGCAAGGGGGCTGATTCTCTGGCGCTTACGTTGATCCCGGAAAACCTCTCTCCAGCGCAGGAATCAATCGGCGGGACAAGTTTTGATCCAGCAGCAGTTTCATTCACGCCAGATTCAGCCCCGCTATACGGTGCTCCCTGTCCGCCGCAAGTGCCAAACAGGAGAGGATATCGGCCGCTTCCAGTTCGGGAAAATTCTCCAAAATCGCCTCTGCTGTCATGCCGCTGGCCAACATACTGAGCACGTCATAGACAGTAATCCGCATACCGCGAATACACGGTTTACCGCCCCGTTTGCCAGGTTCGATGGTGATTCTGTCCTGATAATTCATCGTTATATTCCAGACCAGTTGTTTTCTACGCTACAGTGTACCACTGCTACTCGTGCGCCCACTCACCCCAACACCTCCACAACATCAAAACTCACCCGCGTCGCCTCCACCAGCTCTTCAAACGGAATCAGCGCTGCGTCGCCATGACGGATCACCTCGATGAACACCGCCGCGCAGGCGGCTTGCCCCTCATCCTGGGCCCACAGGTTCATCTTCTTGAACCCCGGCCAGCCATAGCCCGGCAGCTTGCGGAAGTTGTCCAGCTACAGAACGCTCATCGTCTCGCACCGCCCAGCGCCACAGCCATCATCCGATGACAGTAGTGGGCAGGGCGTTGGATGGAGAAACGGCCTGACTGGCATTCTTCTCCTTGAAGTTCTGGTTGTGGTTCATGGCCGTGGCCTAGCCGATGGAGGAGCTGGCCGTCAGCGGTGGGCTGACGAATTGGGATGGCAACAGCCTGGGGAATCCGTTATCCCGGCATGGACGCCGGGACCCAGTCACAAGGACGTGTACCACCACACCCGATCACAGCCCACTGCCTACTCGTCGCAACAAGCAAAAGGACACAACTTCATTAACGCAATAACGCAAGCCTGACCCCGCGCCGCGCACCGGGCACGGCTACACGCCGTAGTAATCCCGATACCAGTCAACAAAGTTCTTGATGCCAACTTCGATCGGGGTGTCTGGCTTGTAGTCGAGGTCATGCACCAGGTCTTCGACGTTGGCGTAGGTGTCAGGTACGTCACCCGGCTGGAGTGGCAGCAGGTTTTTATCGGCTTTCTTGCCGAGGCAGTCTTCGAGCACTTCGATGTAGCGCATCAGCTCGATGGGCTGGTTGTTGCCGATGTTGTAGACCCGCCACGGGGCTTTGCTGGAGCCCGGATCAGGTGCCGCGCTATCCCAATCGGGGTTCGGCTGTGCGGGATGGTCGATCACGCGAATCACGCCTTCGACGATATCGTCGATGTAGGTGAAGTCGCGGCGGTGATGTCCGTAGTTGAATACATCGATCGGTTCGCCAGCGAGGATCTTCTTGGTGAAGAGGAACAGCGCCATGTCGGGACGACCCCACGGCCCATAGACGGTGAAGAAGCGCAGGCCGGTGCTTGGAAAGCCGTAGAGGTGCGAATAGGTATGCGCCATCAGCTCATTCGCCTTTTTCGAGGCCGCGTAGAGACTGAGGGGATGGTCGACGTTGTCATGCACCGAAAACGGCATCGAGGTGTTGGCGCCATACACCGAGCTGGATGAGGCGTAGACGAAATGCCCGACTTCGTTGTGGCGGCAACCTTCCAACAGGTTGACGAACCCAACCAGGTTGCTATCGACATAGGCGTGCGGATTCTCCAGCGAATAACGCACACCCGCCTGCGCCGCTAGATTCATCACAGCATCGAATTTCTGTTCGGCAAACAGCGCCTCGATACCACCCCGATCCGCCAGATCCATCTTCACGAAGGTGAAGCCGGGCGCTTCCAGCAACGGCGCGAGCCGCGCTTCCTTGACGGCTACGTCGTAGTAGTCGTTCATGACATCGAGGCCGACTACTTCATCGCCCCGATCGAGCAAGCGACGAGAAAGCGCCGCGCCGATGAAACCGGCTGCGCCGGTTACCAGTATTTTCACGAAGAAAGACTCCTTGTCTGCTGTTTGACGTTTACCAACGAAGCAAATGGCCGCAACGCCGGCAGAACAACGATTTCGACATCATTCTCGGCAGCCCAGCGCTTGATCCTGTTCAGCTTGACCGACTCGGGTACTTGTGAGAACCACAGCTGATCAAAATGGTGAACGTCCTTGATGGTCGGAAGATCTCGCTCGCTGCCCAGAATCTTCAGGTCGAGCACCGACCGCCCTCTCACCTCGCCCGTATCGTCCACAAAGCCGACCAGGTGGGCATCTGGAAACCCCCGCTGAACCAACGACCCAAGGTTGATCGCGCGGTCATCAGTACCATAGATCAGCAGGCTGGTGCCTCCGCCTGTGGCGCGCGATGTAACATCGCGCCGACGAAGGTACTCCTTGTAAAACACGCGCGGTGCCACCATAAAGGTCATGGCAATCAGAAAACTCAGCGGCAGCAACATCAACGAGATATTCCTGTCGCCGAGGTAGAGTACCCAGACAAACGCTGCCCCCCAGGAAACAGCCGCAATGACAAATTGATCGACGATATCAGCCAGCACGATATGCCGAAGCGTATGTCGATACCCGCCAAACACCATCATGACCGGCACGACCACCAATGGAAACACCCAGGCTCCGGTCACGGTAATCGCGAACTGCTCAGAAACCGCCGCCCAAAACCCGTAGCGCATGGCAACCGCCATCACCCAAGCACTCGCGATGGCAATCACATCAATGGCGACAACCGGCAATTGCTGGCGAATCACCCTGCGCCAGTTGACCGTACCGATCAGGCTGACCAACACACCTTTTACAATCCAGCCAATATCACGCCAACAGTTCGCCTGCGAGAAATAGGCCAGATCCTGATCCGCCTTGGCGGGAAACAACACCCGTCGATAGAACTTCTCAGGATCCTCATCGGCCGGGTACATCTCTGATTCATTGCGATAATCAATCTGATTGGGACCAAAAATACCGGGGCGGTACTTCAGAACATCAGCATATTTACCACTAAAGAGATCCGCATATTTAAGCGATTCCGGCCGCGGCCCGACAAAGGACATCTCCCCCTTCAAGAT
>CAZQXF010000323.1:0-3136 GCA_964596975.1 uncultured Thiotrichales bacterium
CCGCCTTGATCTGACGCGTTTCAGCGGCAATCTGAGCAGTTACGGCTCTATTTTTCTACCTACCGAATACTCAAGTTTCGGAGTTCAGATTTGCACATCAGCCAGTTCCCCCCTTTTGCAAAGGGGGAAGCTGTCAGACGTGATAGCCGTGTTGCTACGGATAGCGCTGGCCTCAACAGTGATGAACTCCGAAACTTGAGTGAATAGTTACACCTTGAGTGCAATATCGCCGCGGGCGATTCCCATGGAACCCGAGCGCACCACTTCGATCACCGGGATGGGGCTCAGCGCTTCGAGAAATGAATCCAGCTTGCTTGCGCCGCCAATCAACTCGACGGTGTAAGCAGATGGCGTCACATCGATGATCTTGGCACCGAAAATGTCGGCGAGATGCTTGATCAGCTCCCGATGTCCTGCGCCGGCGCAGTCGAGCTTGACCAGCAGCATGCCGCGCTCAATATAGGGCGCTTCGGTGAGGTCGAGCAGTTTGACGACGTCGATCAGCTTGTTCAGCTGTTTCTTGATCTGCTCGATAATCTCGTCTGAGCCGTGAGTGACCAGCGTCATCCGCGACAGGCTCGGGTCATCGGTCGGTGCCACCGACAACGATTCGATATTGTAGCCGCGCGCCGAGAATAAACCTGAAACCCGCGACAGCGCGCCGGATTCGTTTTCCATCAGAATTGAAATTATATGTCGCATGGCTACACCAGGATCATTTCATTCTGGCCGGCACCGGCCGGGATCATCGGGTAAACATTGGCATTCTGTTCGGTAATGAAATCCATGAACACCAACTTGTCCTTCATCGCAAACGCCTCACGCAGCGCCGGCTCGACATCCGCCGGCTTTTCGATGCGCATGCCGACGTGGCCATAAGCCTCGGCCAGCTTGACGAAATCGGGCAGCGAATCCATGTATGACATGGCGTAGCGCCCGGCATAGAAGAATTCCTGCCACTGCCGCACCATGCCAAGAAACCGATTGTTCAGATTCACGATCTTGACCGGCAGGCCATACTGCCGACAAGTGCCCAGCTCCTGGATATTCATCTGGATGCTGCCTTCGCCGGTAATACAGGCCACGGTCGCATCGGGGTGCGCGAGCTGCGCGCCCATGGCAGCCGGCAGACCAAAGCCCATTGTCCCCAGGCCACCGGAATTGAGCCAGCGATAGGGCTTGTCGAACTTGTAGTATTGCGCTGCGAACATCTGATGCTGACCGACATCGGAGGTGACATAGGCGTCTCCCCCCGTTACCTCCCACAGCTTCTCGACCACGAACTGCGGCTTGATCAGATCATCGCCCTGTTCATACTTCAGGCAATCCTGCGCACGCCATTCCTCGATCTGCTTCCACCAGGCTTCTTCCGCAGCGAACGCAAGCGGCTCGCCGCGCTGCTCGATTTCAGTGATCAGCGCCTGTAGCACCGGATCAACCTCACCGACGATGGGTACGTCGACCTGAACGTTTTTCGAGATCGATGCCGGATCGACATCAATATGGATGATCTTCGCTTCCGGACAGAATTTTTCGATATTGCCGGTGACACGATCATCGAAGCGTGCGCCGACGGCGATGACCAGATCAGCATGGTGCATCGCGAGGTTGGCCTCGTAGGTGCCGTGCATGCCCAACATGCCGAGAAACTGCTTGTCGGTCGCCGGATACCCCCCCAGCCCCATCAGCGTATTGGTGATGGGGAAGCCAGTCAGCTTGGTAAAGTCGTACAGCGACTTCGACCCATGACCGAGAATGACACCACCACCCGAATAGATGATCGGCTTTTTCGCCTGCATGATGAGATCGGCGGCGCGACGAACCTGGCCCAGATGCCCGGTCTTCTTCGGCTTGTAGGAACGGATCTCGACGGTTTCAGGATAGTGATATTCCGCCTTGTCCGCGGTCACATCCTTGGGGATGTCGACAACAACCGGCCCGGGACGGCCACTGGAGGCAATGAAGAAAGCCTTCTTGATCGTCTCTGCCAGCTTGCTGACATCACTGACGAGGAAATTATGCTTGACGCAGGGCCGGGTAATGCCAACGGTATCGACCTCCTGAAAAGCATCGTTGCCGATCAGCGCCCGCGGCACCTGGCCGGTAAAGACCACCAGCGGCACCGAATCCATATAGGCATCAGCGATCCCGGTGACGGCATTGGTCGCACCAGGCCCGGAAGTGACGAGCACGACACCGGGGCGATTGGTCGATTTGGCGTAACCCTCCGCCGCGTGCACCGCGCCCTGTTCATGACGAACCAGAACGTGGGCCACATCATCCTGACGGTACAGCGCATCATAAATATGCAGTACCGCGCCGCCCGGATAACCGAAGATGAGGTCGACGCCCTCATCTTTCAGGCAGCGCACGAAGATTTCAGCACCCGTTAGTTCCACTATTGTTGTCTCCGGAAAATGACTTCAAGCCATTGTGTTAGCAGGGTATTTCGCTACCCGCCACATTGAGCATCAAAAGCCGGTCAATTTATCATGCAGGGTGTTCTTCGTCACGTTTTTATTGGCCAGATCCCGCCCCGTCATCGTGATGGTCAGAGACGCCTGGTTCTTGAGGCTGTTGATGGCGCGCGTTGCAATGCGCAGAAACAGCAGGAAGGTGTCGCGATACGACACCCTCATGCTGAGCAAAGAAATAAACGATGAAACCAGCGTGAGGAACAACGACCGCTTACGGCATCAGCGATTGAAGTTGGGTTCGTCGTCGCGCAACACGACATCGTCTTCGGCCGGCTCCACGCCGTCCTCTTCGATGCTGTCGCCTTCTTCTACATCCAGATCCACATCATCCGGATCAACGGACTGCTGACGCGCCTGCTGCGCCAGCTTCATGCGTACGACGGTCATTTCAATCAGGTCGATGACTTCTGCGGTCGTCATCCAGGGGCTGTTCGCCTTGAGCTGGCGCAGAAACAGCGTAGCCACCTGGTAGGAGTCTTCCGGACAGAGCCCTACCGCACGGATCGGTTTGCCACGTTCCGCCACCATGAAAAACAGCTTTTCGTCCTGGTGTTCCACGGTATAGCTCTTGCCCGCGTGCAGGCCGGTCTGATCGAACTCGGCGCGCGGCAACATGCCCAGCATGATCGCCATGACTGCTCTGAGCGGGATCCGTGGCT
>CAZQXF010000324.1:0-3110 GCA_964596975.1 uncultured Thiotrichales bacterium
GCAACCCACTGGTGGGACTGACATGGAATACCTCGACCCAACCCCTGAAGCATCGGCGCGTGATCTGCTATCCGGCCTGATCCAGCAACGCAGTGAACTCGGTTCACTGGGCACGACCCTGGTGCTGCTGATGCTGTGCGCCGGCATTGAACCGGCGCAAAAAACAGCGCCAGAATGTCAGTTCCACACGCCGCCACTGACGCTTCAGTAGTCTGCCCAGGACCGATTCGGCACCACTGCCAGAAAGCTCGCCACACGCTCGAACTGGCTGGCGTGATCGTCGATACGATTGACCTCGCGAACCATATCGCGTCCCCCCGGCAAGGTCGCCAGATACCAGCCGATGTGCTTGCGCGCAATGCGCATGCCTTGGACCGCGCCGTAGAAACGATAAAGCCCCTGCAAATGGGCCAACATCACCTCACGCCGCTCATCGTGTGTCGGTTTCGCAGTGACCGCGCCATCCTGCAAATAGGCCGCAATCTCGCGAAAAATCCACGGATTGCCCTGCGCCGCCCGACCGATCATGACGCCCGCCGCCCCCGTTGTGCGTAGCACGGCTTCCGCCTTTTGCGGGCTGTCGATGTCACCGTTGACCAACACCGGGATAGCAGCCCGGCCACACACCTCGGCAATCGTGTCGTATTCCGCCTGCCCCTGAAAACGGTCTGCACGCGTGCGGCCATGAATCGACAGCAGCGCGATGCCGCTTTGCTCGGCAATACGCGCGATCTGGCTCGCATTCTTCGCATCCGGCGCGACCCCGGTGCGAATCTTCAGCGTCACCGGCACATCCACCGCCGCGACCACCGCATCGAGAATCCGGCCCACCAACGACTCATCGGCAAGCAGGGCCGAGCCGGCTGCCTTGCGACAAACCTTCTTCGCTGGACAGCCCATGTTGATGTCGATGATCTGCGCGCCACGCTCGACATTGAATCGCGCCGCAGCCGCCATGTCGGCCGGATCATTGCCGAGAATCTGCACCACCACCGGCGCCAGCTCGCCTTCATGGGTCAGACGCTGTTCGCTTTTCGTCGAGCCACGCAGGCGCGGATTGGACGCCACCATCTCGGACACGGCCATGCCTGCACCAAGTCGGCGGCAGAGGTTGCGAAATGGCAGATCGGTGACACCGGCCATTGGCGCCAGCACGAGGTTGTTCTGTAATCGGTGAGGCCCGATCTGGAGTGGTTGCAGCAGAGACATGGTGGCGGTGACCGGCGCCTGGAACAGACGCCGCTAGCATAACCCAATCATCGCAATAGTTCTCTCTCCCTGGACACGGCGAATTCACGCCACCTCGATTCAACAGCCCAGCTTTCCATCCACCAATACCCCCCGTTGTCCTCAGGCGCCTGTCGGGCGTGATCACCTGTGTCAAGTGGCGTCATTCCGGCATGGACGCCGGAATCCAGTGCCAGGGAGGGCAACTACGACGGTGGTTCACATCCCTGTGGCTGGATCCCCGCGTCCTGCGAGGATGACGGGCTGGGGCGCTCCAAAGGCTTCGGCTTCGGCCTGCTGCTGGTGCGTAAGGTATGAGCCCAGATTGCAGTCGTTGTCCAGACTTCTGGCATACATTTTTTTACTTGGGTTTGATGGGAGCGTGATTTAACCGTGTCCCCCTGGAAAAGCTCAGGAGAGTGAGCCGCACAGGTGGGCGAGATTCTCGGCTTGCCCCCTCTCCCCAGCCATCTCCCTCAGGGAGAGGGAGATGTAGTGGTCAGCCTTCCTTGTAGTAGGAGACGACCCGCTCGACTTCGTTCTTCGAGCCAAGCACAACCGGCACGCGCTGATGCAGGCCTTCGGGCTGGATGTCCATGATCCGTTCGCGGCCGGTGGAACTCATGCCGCCGGCCTGCTCGACGATGAAGCTCATCGGATTGGCTTCGTACATCAGCCGCAGCTTGCCCGTCAGACCCTTGGCGCGCATTTTTTCATCCATCGGATACATGAAAATGCCACCGCGCATCAGAATGCGATGCACCTCGGCCACCATCGCCGCCACCCAGCGCATGTTGAAATCCTTGCCGCGCGGCCCTTCGGCACCAGCAATGCACTCGTCGATATAGCGCTTGACCGGCGCTTCCCAGAAACGCTGGTTCGACATATTGATAGCAAATTCTTCGGTATCTTCGCTGATCGTCATGTCGGGATGGGTCAACACGAATTCACCGATATTGCGGTCGAGCGTAAAACCATTGACGCCATGGCCGCTGGTGAACACCATCATCGTGGTTGGGCCATAAATGGTGTAACCGGCGCAGACCTGCTCGGTGCCGGGCTGGAGGAAATCCTCCAGCGTCGGGTTCTCACAACCTTCCGGCGCCCGCAGAATCGAAAAGATCGTACCCACCGAAACATTGATGTCGATATTCGACGAACCGTCCAGCGGATCGAACAGGATCAGGTATTTACCTTTGGGGTAGGCCTCGGGAATCGGCAGCAGATCCTCCATCTCCTCCGACGCCATACCGGCCAGATGCCCGGTCCACTCCAACGACTGCACCATGATGTCGTTGGTGATGATATCGAGTTTCTTCTGCGTCTCACCCTGCACGTTCTCGGTATCCGCCGAGCCTTGCAAACCAATCAGCGGCCCCCGATTCACCGCACAGGCGATCTTCTTGCAAGAGGTGAGTACATCATTCAGCAACGAGGTGAAATCACCGGTCGCATCGGGAATGCGGCGCTGTTCTTCGATAATAAACTGTGTAAGTGAGGTGCTGTGTTCCATTGACTGATCCTGGCAAAAAAGTCGGCGGATACTAGCACAAGGGATATATTAGTAAACCCTTATATAGAAACTGTGCGGTATTCCCGGCGTTGGTTCACAGTTTGCAGCACCAGCCTCCAACGAGCCCCGCCAACTAGCCTTCGCTGGCCCGCGTAATACAGCGAATTGTCGCGGTTCGCATATCCGGCTTTCTGAGTTTCACATCGAACTGACTGCTAACGTACAAGGTATCGCAGCCCTGCTCTTGCGCCGCCATGAAAGCACCGAGGCTCATGGGCGTTTTTCCACCGGTAACATCCACGGCAATGCGCACATGCCCATTGTCACGCAGCTTTTTGATCAACCATGCCGTCGCCTCCCGAACCTCGGC
>CAZQXF010000325.1:0-2840 GCA_964596975.1 uncultured Thiotrichales bacterium
AATTGTGGCACGTTGATGCCGGATAAGGAGGAGGAGACCATTTCATCAACCTACCAGAAAACAGTCCATTTGGATGTTCATCAAATCCATGAATTCAACAATGAACTCCGAAACTTGAGTCAAACTCAATGCTCGGCGCTTATCGATACGCGGTTACGACCATCGCCCTTGGACTGGTAAAGCGCCTTGTCGGCCTTGTCTATCAGCGATTCTGCGGTGTCCCAGCGCATGGCGCCGGACACACCAATCGATACTGTCACCGGTCGCAGTTCTTCTCCACTGTCGCTGCGTGACATTTTCGAGATTTCGATCTTCTTGCGAATCTGCTCTGCCACCGTCACTGCATTCTCAGCGCTGGTGTCTTGCAATAACACGCAGAACTCCTCACCCCCATAGCGTGCCACCAGATCCTTGCCCTTCACCGATTCGGTCAAAGCTGACGCCACAAACTTGATCACCTTGTCGCCCACCAGGTGGCCATAGTCGTCGTTGAACTGTTTGAAATGGTCGATATCGATCATCAGTACCGAGTTTGCATCATCGGCCTCTGACTGCGCCTCAAGCACCGTCTCCAGACGCTCCATGAAAGTCTTGCGGTTCGCGATCCCGGTGAGCGGATCGCAGGCAGCGCGACGGCGTGCCTCCTCCAGCTCGGCCTTGAGGCGGTTCATTTCCTCGACGCTGTATTCGAGCTTCGCACTCATTTCCTCATTGGTCTGCATGATCGCCTTGATCTTCTCGCCCAGCGTCGGTTCAGCCTTCTTGCGCTGCCCCAATGCAGCCTCCACTGTTTCGAGTTGCGACTGGAAGGTCGCCAGCTCATCACTGGCCGTATCAAAACGCCCGGCCATGTCGGAAAAGAGCTCGCGCGCCTCGGAACCCACGCGCTCCAGCGTCTCCTCATTGGCCGAGATGAAAAAGCGATAGTAGAGATCACGCGCCAGATCCGGCGTATAGCGCAGCTCACCAGCCTTGACCTTGTCCAGAATGGCATTGAGTTCCGGCATCGTGCCCAGAAAGTATTCGTACCAGATCGTGTAGTTGATCGGGATGATCGAAATTCTCAGACGTGCCAGCACCGGCACGAGCATCCTTATTATTTCCGCCGACCTTGCTGGATCTTCTTCGTGTTGTAACATCCTTGGTCTAATCCTTGCTGTTGCGAGCAACCCCCATTGTCACCAGCAACCGCTCGCCGATGCGAGTACGTGTTTAACAGTGACGCTGCAACTTTCCTGAAACATCCCGATATCCCGCTGAAGGGTAGGACTATTCCCCATGCTTGCCGCTCCCTGGCCTATGATCTAGGCTAGTCTTGCTATTCAAAGGAGCCCACACCATGAAAAAATCACTGTTCATCATCGCCTCGCTACTCGTTCTGGGCGGTCAATCCGCAACCGCCGACACCGCTGAAGGCAAGGCACTGCACGATGCAAAATGCCTGAACTGCCACATGATGGAAGACCACACCGCGATGTACACGCGCAAAGACCGGAAAGTCGATTCACTCAAACGGCTTGGCGGCATGGTCAGCGCTTGTGTGCAAAACCTCAACGTCGACTGGTTTCCTGAGGACGAAAAGAAGGTCGTCGATTACATCAACGCCACCTGGTACAAATTCCCCACCAAATAACGCCTCCGGGACCGCCGGCAGCTTGCCGGCCACCCTCCCCAAAACAGAAGTCTCCTGGGACCGCCGGCATCCTGCCGGCAAACCACCCAAAACATGGCTCCGATGGTGCGCACGCTAATCGCGCGCACACCCTACGTTGATAAACACGCTGCCCAGCCAGGGACCGCCATCAGTCGGCATTCCCCACCGTTTCAACCACCATAAACAAAGATTCCATCAAGCCATGCCGATAAGCAGACCGGACAGCCATCCGGGAAACCTATCTGAATCATGCGGCATAAGAACAAAAACAAGGGAATGACGCCCCCACCTCGCCCTGTTCTGGAAGAACTGGAGCCGCGCATCCTCTATTCTGCCGATCTGCCGCTGGCCGGTATCGGCACTGAAGCGGTGGAGCAAGCCATCGTCGCTGAGATTCGGGTCGATACGCCAAGCACTGACTCTGATCTGCCGTATGTGCTGAATGAGGATCAGATCGTTGCACTCGAACGGGCTTTCGATGCCTCCGGCGAAGAACTCAAGCTGGTTGAGGTCGATATCGCCACCGATGCCGATCTGCCGCGCGAGATGGTGTTCGTCGATACCGATGTGCCGGACTACGAATACCTGCTGGAAGACCTGCTCGCGCAACGTCCCGATGGCCGCCGCTTTTCCATCATCCTGCTCGACAGCAACAGCGATGGCATCAAGGAGGTCACGGAGAGTCTCGCTGAATACAGCGACCTCAAGGCCATTCACTTTATTACCCACGGCGAAGCAGGCGCCGTTTCATTGGGCGGTTCCACGCTCAATTTTGATTCTCTGCTGAAAAACAGCACCACCATCAGCGGTTGGGGCAAGGCCCTCAGCGATGAAGGCGATTTGCTGATCTACGGCTGTGAACTGGCAGCGACCGACGAAGGCAAAAGCCTGGTCAATGCGCTGTCACGCCTGACCGATGCCGACGTGGCGGCGTCGGATGATTTGACGGGTAACGCGGCACGGGGTGGGGATTGGGTGCTGGAGTATCAGGTTGGGGAGATCGAGGCCGCTGTGGCGGTTTCTCAAGAGGCCCAACTGAAATGGACCGGCATTTTAGCTGCAGAAAATCTGACTGGCCCCTGGTCGGTCGCAAGTGCCCCTTATTCAGCAACTTCATCAGCAACCGATGCGGTCGCTGTCACCATGGATTTTTCAACACCAGCTGGGACAGCAGTACAAAAAGTCA
>CAZQXF010000325.1:2850-3108 GCA_964596975.1 uncultured Thiotrichales bacterium
GAGAATTTCACCACCAATACGTTCTTTAGTAGCAGCTATGTTGAAGGTGCCGACTCCATATATGCGGAGATCCTTTGGGATACAACCCCAGAAGGTGGTGGTGATCCAGCTTCCGACGATGGTGGCACGATTACCGTTACTTTTACTTTTGATAAGGCTGTCGTCAACCCTATTCTGCATATAGACAAGCTTGGTGGTAGTGGCAGCTCGCTATCAAACTCCTCCAAATGGACAGTTACTTCACCCAACGCCACGCTT
>CAZQXF010000326.1:0-3101 GCA_964596975.1 uncultured Thiotrichales bacterium
AAAAACGGCGCCAGCGCCGCGATCCTGATTGAAGGCATTGACCCGGAAACGCGCTAGCTCCTTGACCTCGAAAGAGAAATCCGTCTCCAGCTTCTCCTCGAATTCCTTGCGCTGCCCATCGTTCATGATGTCGTAGACCATCGCATGCACCTGCTTGTGCGTCAGCGCGGGCATATTGAGACGGCGGATATCGCCATCGATACGAATCATCGGGGGAAGCCCGGCGGAGAGGTGCAAGTCAGAGGCGTTATTTTTTACACCGAACGCCAGGAGTTGGGTAATATCCATATTCTGTTTCCTGAGTTATCCAATAGCATACCCGCCAAGCCAAAAAATGATTCGACGATTTATATTAACACTGGGCGACAATAGATCATCCGCATGATCAGGCCAAACGGGGTATTTCAGTCGACCTGCCAACCCTACCCAATCCACCGATAACGCCATATGAGCGCGATCACATGACATCAGAAGCAATATGTGGGCGACTGGACAAAATCACCGCAGACATTCGCCATTGCGAAGGCACGGCCGGGCGCGACGAAGGCAGTGTAAAGCTCATTGCCGTGAGCAAGAAAAAGCCGGTCGAAATGATCCAGGCGGCCTTGGCTTGCGGGCAGCGCTGCTTCGGTGAGAGCTATGCGCAAGAGTTTCATGAGAAGGCCACGGCACTCGCAAACAGCGGCATCGAGTGGCATTTCATCGGCCCGATTCAAAGCAACAAGACAAAGTTGATCGCGGCGCATGCGCACTGGGTTCACAGCGTCGATCGTGAAAAGATTGCCCGCCGTCTGGCCAGGCAGCGGCCTGATTCACTTCCCCCCTTGAATATCTGCCTGCAAGTCAATATAGATAATGAGCCGGCCAAAGCCGGCGTAACGCTTGACGAACTGCCGGCGCTGGCGCAAAACATCGCCGACATCGATAATATCCGGCTGCGCGGCCTGATGTGTATCCCTCGTCGGCGCGATAATGCGGCCGCACAGCGGTTGCCCTTCGCGCAGCTACGCGAGGCCATGGCCAATCTGAAGACAGGCGGTTTTGCGCTCGACACCCTTTCGATGGGCATGTCGGGCGACTATGCTGCCGCGATTGCCGAAGGCGCGACGATGATCAGAATCGGCACCGCCATTTTCGGGCAGCGAGACTGAGCTGCTCCAACCCAACCAGAGCATGACAATTTTGGAACAAAAGGAACTGACGACCACCAATATCCCGCCATCGGCAAACCGCAGCAAAGTGGCGTTTATCGGTGGCGGCAACATGGCCCGCAGCCTCATCGGCGGCTTGCTGCAAAATGACTGGCCCGCCGGAGATATCACGGTTTCCGACCCTGATCCGGCGCAACCAGCGCGTCTCTACCAACTCGACAGCGGGCTCACCGTCATCGATGACAACCAGCAGGCGGCGGCAACGGCCGATGTCGTCGTGCTGGCGGTCAAACCGCAGATCATGCAGCCGGTCTGCCGTGATCTTGCCACGACACTCTCATCGCGCAAGCCACTGATCATCTCGATCGCCGCAGGTATCCTCAGCACCGACATCGACCGCTGGTGCGGCGGGGGCCTGCCGGTAGTGCGCTGCATGCCGAACACCCCGGCACTGGTACAGAGCGGCGCCACCGGATTGTTCGCCAATTCGGCTGTCAGCACCGAGCAGCGGGCGCTGGCCGAAACCCTGCTGCGCGCCGTGGGCACAACCGTCTGGGTCGATGACGAGCAGATGCTGAACGCGGTAACAGCGTTGTCGGGCAGCGGTCCCGCCTATGTTTTCCTGGTGATCGAAGCGATGCAGAGTGCAGGAGAGAAATTGGGACTGCCACAAGATATCGCCCGCCTGCTCAGCATCGAGACCGTGTTTGGCGCGGCCAAACTCGCACTGGAAAGCAGCGAGGATGCGGCAACGCTGCGCGAGCGCGTGACATCGAAAGGCGGCACAACGGAAAGCGCGCTTGGGGTACTCGAAGCCGGTAACATCCGCCAATTGTTTGAAGACGCACTAAAGGCCGCCAACCAACGCGCCGAAGAACTGGCCGAACAACTGGGAAAAGATCAATGAACGCTTTATCGAATGTACTCTATTTTCTGGTCGATACGCTTTTTTCGCTCTATATCGCCCTGATCATGGTGCGCTTCCTGCTGGGACTTGCACGCGCCGATTTCCGCAACCCCCTGTCGCATTTCATCATCACGGCGACCAATCCGGTGCTCAAACCGCTGCGCGCGTTCGTACCGCCGATCGGCAAGATCGACACCTCGGCCATTGTCGCCATGCTGTTGCTGAAGATACTGCAACTGAGCCTGCTGCTGATGATCAAGGGACAAGCACCTGCGTTGTTGCCACTGGTCTGGTATGCGGTATTGCAGCTGCTGGAACTGGCGGTGTATGTCTATATCTTTGCGCTGATCATCCAGGCGGTCATCAGCTGGGTGAATCCGGCCGCGCTTCAGGGCGGCAACCCGATGGGCTCACTGCTGAACAGCCTGACCTACCCGATCGTCGCGCCAATCTCACGCGTCATGCCACCCATCGGCATGGTCGATATCAGCCCACTGATCGCCATCCTGCTGCTGAACATCGTCCTGATCGTGATTCGCTCGTTGTAGGCAAATGGCTGATTTCTTCGAGTGGCAGGGTGAAGACCTCATCCTCCACGCCCGCATCCAGCCGAAGGCGTCACGGGAAAAACTCGGTGACGTCATCGATGGCAGAATCAAGATCTACCTCACCGCACCGCCCATCGATGGCAAGGCCAACAAGGCGCTGTGCCGCTATCTCGGCCGGCTGTTCAAAACGCCACCATCGGGCATCGAAATCCTTTCGGGGCAGAGCGATCGCAACAAGCGAATCAGAATACCTTCGCCCCGGCAGCTGCCGGCCTGCCTGTCACCCCAGCCAGGCGCGTAGCGCCAGAAAACCTTGCCACAACCCGAGGGCAATCACCGTCAGACCCGCCAGACGACGAACCCGCCGATCCTGAATGAAGCGCCGCATGCTGGTGGCAAAAACGCCCATCAGCATCAGATTGGGCAGGGTTCCCAGGCCAAATGCCAGCATCAGCAGCGCCCCGTGAACCGGGTCGCCCGAGGAGAGGCTCCAGA
>CAZQXF010000327.1:0-3092 GCA_964596975.1 uncultured Thiotrichales bacterium
CGAAAGGGCTAGTCCTGCTTACCTGAACGCCAAAACTTGGATGACGATCAATTCACACTGACTGTTCCCGGAAGCTGGGAGGCTTCGGGGGCGGATCATGGCACCTGCAATTTTTTTATTGGGCTAACAATAATGCTGATATTTACGCGACGACATGATTTTTCATCTCTGCGCAGGAAGGCTGTTGCTCTCCTGCTGCTACTCGGCTGTGCGATAATTTTTTCCAACGCGCAGGCAAAAACCGAGTCGTTACAGCTGCAAAATGTACAGTACGGTAACTGTCTCACCTACTCGGGCAATACGCCGATCGCCGACACTTGCATCACCGGCACGGCGGAACAGCAGTGGACTTACGACACCAAGAAGAAAACACTCAAAAGCGGTTCGGGTCAGTGCATTGCGATCGATCGCCACAACGCTGGTGCTGTAGTGCTGGTCAACTGCAAAGGTAAACGCGAAGAACAGTGGAAATCGCTCGATGACGGACGTTTCAAAAACAAAAAGAACGCACAATGCCTACGCGAAACCAGCAGCGGCGCAATCGACACAGTCGGCTGCGGCGCGAGCGCCGATAGCATCCGCTGGCAAGACTATGTCGCCCCTCCACCGCCAGTCGAAACCGACAGCCTGATCAACGGCGCGCACGGTCAATGCCTGCATTCCGGCAACGCCCCTTTTGTCGATGTACGTAACTGTGATGATTCGACAGCGCAGCAATGGGCATGGGACGCAAGCAGCAGACATCTGGTATCTGCCACGGGGCAATGCGTTGCCGCCAACGAGGCATTCAACCTCGTTACCCAGGAAAATTGCAGCAACGCAGCAACACAGCTGTGGGCACATGATCCCGTAGCCAATACCTTCATCAACACAGCAACAAATCAGTGCCTCGATGTCTGGGGCGGGGAGATCGACAACGAGGTCGGTGTCTGGAGCTGCGATGGCTCACCCCGTCAGCGCTGGACATTTGCCAACGCAACCCCGCCTCCCCCACCACCCGGCAGCAAGAACGTACTCAATCTCGCGCAGGGGCAGTGCATCAATACCGCTGGCGACGCCCTGGTGAATGCGCGCGACTGCGATACTTCAGATATCGCCCAGCAATGGGTGTTCGATGCCGGTCAATTGATCAATGCGCAAGGCTTGTGCATCGACGGCAGCGCAAGTTTCAATCTGGTCTCGCTTACGGCCTGCAGCGGCGCAAGCAGCCAGCAATGGCAGTACGACAGTGCGACGAAAAATTACATCAACACAGCCAATGGCCAGTGTCTCGACCTCTGGGGCGGGGAGCGTGACAACGAATTCGGTATCTGGACCTGTGATGGCAGCGCACGTCAGCAATTCCAGGACTATAACCCAACGCCACCCCCCGGCGCCGGTGACTGGGAAACACTCGGTCTGCAATTCAATGGCATGGATATCGCAGTCGACCACGATGGAAAACGCCTGTTCTATTCACTTGGCGCCGGCTATGCGGCACCGACATCCTGGACGGCGACGGTTGCGATCGACCCTGCTGCACCAGTGACCTTGAAGATCCAGGGCCAGATACTGGTCGATGGCGGCACCGTGACGCTGCCGAATATTACCTACGGGGCCACAGTCCCGGTCGAGCGTTACCAGAACGGTACACTGAAGGATCGCTACGACCTGCTGTTCACCAACCTCCCGGTCATCGCCTTGAATGCTGATCTGATTACCGATGAGCCCAAACGTGAAGGCAGATTCCAGCTGTCGAGTGGCTTCTTCTCGCAGAACACCGGCGTAATGAACATGGGCATCGAGATCCGCGGTGCCACATCTCAGATCTATCCCAAGAAGAGTTTCAGCATACAGATCGGCAAGGACGATGACTGGCGCGAAGAGCGCAAGCTCAAGCTGCTGGGAATGCGCAAGGATGGCGACTGGATTCTCGATGCGGCCTACCGCGACACGACCTTCGTTCGCAATCTCGTCAGCCACAACATCTATCGTGAGATCCACCCTTACGTCTACAAGGATGCCAGCGGCAATCCATCGGGCCAACCAAGCATTCGCGGCGAACTGGTGGAAGTGATTCTCAACGGTAGCTATCACGGCATCTACGTACTTTCAGAACGCGTCGATCGAAAATTGCTTGGTCTTTCCAAGATCAACGTTCCAGAGGATGCAAACGGCAACAAGCTGTGGGATCAGGTCGACTGGACTCTGCCTGAAAACGGTTCAGTACTCTACAAAGCGCAATTCATGGAGGCCGCCTTTCTCGACGCTGCGAATTATCGCATCGGCTACGAGCAGAAATACCCTGACCCCGAAGACGAAGCAGTTCGCTGGGAGCCTCTCGATGCACTGGCTGACCTGATCATCAACAGCAGTGATGCCGAGTTCATTGCCCAGGCAGGCAATGTCTTCGATATCGACAGCCTCGTCGACTACTGGGCGCTGGTACTGGCAGGACAGGCGCAGGACAATACGCAGAAGAACTTCTACTGGGCGCGTAACGAAGCTGGCAAATACGCCATCATCACTTGGGACTTCGACGCCACATTTGGCATGTTCTGGGACGGCTCAGTCGATGACAGTGCCAGCTGGTTTTTTCCCACCGATGACAACCGCCTGTTCCAACGCTTGATCAACCTGCCCGCAACAGGGTTCAATGCCAAACTCAAGGCACGTTGGGCACAACTGCGCAGTGGCCCGTTCAGTGCCGATGCCCTGGCATCACGGTTCCAGGCCTATATCGACCAAAGCAGTCTCAGTGGCGCCAGAGCAAGAAACATGCAACGTTGGCCAGGTTCCGGCGGCGCGGGAGCCGACAACCCGGAACTGGGTACAGCGGACTATATCCGCAATCTGCTCATCGACCGCCTCTCTTTCGTTGACGGCAAGATCGCTACACTGCCCTGAACAGCCGTCGAGCCGGGGAGAAATATCTCCACCCCGGCTCATTCTCTCCCATTACAACACTCGGTGATGGCCACCCACGGCGAATTCATGCTCCCATCAAACCCAAGTAAAAACAAAAGGGTATGCCAGAAGTCTGGCCACGACTGCAATCTGGCCTCAAACCCTACGCACCAGCAGCAGGCCGAAGCCGTTGGAGCGCCCCAGCC
>CAZQXF010000328.1:0-3091 GCA_964596975.1 uncultured Thiotrichales bacterium
CCGAGCTGGACTCCACCAGCAGCGAGCTGGCTGCGGCGTCGAACGCGTCGCATGGCGCAGTCTGTGCGGCAGAGCGCCAGACCGGAGGGCGGGGGCGGCGCGGCAATCAGTGGTTGTCGGCCCCCTGTGGCAGTCTCTGCTTTTCCTTGCGTTGGCACTTTGCTGCCGCGCCCGCGGCGCTTGGTGGGTTGAGCCTGGCGGTCGGTATTGCCGTTGCGGCGGTGCTGCGTGAGCGCCTTGGCCTGCCCGTTGGCGTGAAGTGGCCGAATGATATCTACCTCGATGATCGCAAGCTCGGCGGTATTCTGGTCGAACTGCCGAGTGTTGCTGGCGAGCGTAGTGAAGCCGTGATTGGTATCGGCCTGAATGTCATGCTGCAAGCCGTCGATGACATCGCGCAGCGGTGGACCAGTCTGCACCATCATCTGGCCCCGGAGGCACTGCCGGATCGCAACGATCTGCTGGCTTGGCTGCTGAACGAGCTGGCGCTGATTCTGCCGGATTTTCCCGTCCGGGGCGGAAGCTGGGTCCATGACAACTGGGCGGCGTTCGACATCACCTTTGGGCGCGAAGTATCCATTCATCGTGATGACGAAGTGCTGCGGGGTACGGCTGCCGGTATCGATGCCGCATTTCGCTTTTTGCTGCGCAGCCGGGATAATACCCGCTGCTTCCATTCCGGCGACGTGAGCCTGAGACTGTGACATCGACCTGTCTGCTCGACCTGGGAAACACCCGTTACAAATGGATCGCCGCGGCCGATCTGGCCGCTGCCGAGCCACGCAAGCAGCCCTATGCGAGCGATGATCCCGCAGCCCGGCTGTGTGCCGATGTACTCGCACAATCGGATTGCTGTCGCTGGGTGATCGCCAGCGTGCGCGGAGAAGCCTTCAATCAGGCGGTGGCCGCAGCGTTCAAGGCGCGCGGCATCATCGATATCGAGTTCGTCACCATCCCGGCGCGACCGCCGTTTGCACTGGCCTATCAGGACCAGCAGCAGTTTGGCATCGACCGTTACCTTAATCTGCTGGCAGCCCGGCAGCGTTACCCACTGCCGCTGATCGTCATTGACGCAGGCACGGCGGTAACGATTGATGTGCTCGATCAGGCGGGAGACCATCTCGGTGGCGTGATTTTCCCTGGTCTGGCGTTGCTGCGTCGCAGTCTGGGGCAGGGCACCGACCTGATCGCTGCCAGTGAAGCGATGCCGGTCAAGCTGCTGGGAGATTCCACCGCAAGCTGTGTCAGTGGGGGTGCCTGGTATGGGTTTCATGGCGCACTTCATGGAATCGTCGACGCAATGCGGCAAACACTGGGCGGACGTGCGACAATCGTCGCTACCGGCGGTGATGCCGGCGCCGTCGCCGCCGCGTTTCCGGCCGAAGCGCCAGCTATCGATTCCAGGCTACTGTTCGAAGGACTTTCAATCACTCAATCATGCGCTATCTGATTCTATTCCTCGTCCTCATCAATGTCGTGGTGTACCTGTTACCCAAAGAGTCGCAGCGGACACTGCACAGTTACACGCGCGGTGAATCCAGCGAGCAAATGCTGGTCCGGCTCGATGAGCAGGAGGAAATGCCGACGAAAACATCGCTGGTCGCACCGGCCGTTCTGCCGGTCGCTCAGAAGGTCTCTGTCCTCGCAGACGATGCCGCGCAGACAGAGATGACTACACCACCAGCGGTAGTAGAAGACGAAGACGAGGAATACGACAGCGCTGATGACGGTTCCAGCACGGCAGAAGACGATAGTGAAGCGGGTGTTGAAGAAAACGCACTGGCAGCGATCGAGAGTCAGGGCACCTTCGACAAGGACACGGGTGACAATGGCAGCCAGGGTATTGCCGCGGTGGAACCGCCATCCTCCGGTGCCATCGCGCGTGGGCCGCTACAGTGCTACAGCCTCGGCCCGTTCAAGGAGCAAAAGGAAGCCAACGAACTGATGGCGCTGATGGTCAAGAAAGGCGTCAAGCCAGCGCTGCGCAGCGCAAAATCGCGTGAGCCTTCTGCTTACTGGGTTTATCTACCGCCTTACCCGAGCCGTGAACAGGCCGTCGAAGCGGTCGATCGGCTCGAAGCGCTGGGGTTTGACGACTACTTCATCGTCGGTGATCCCAAGTACAACAACGCCATCTCGCTGGGACTCTTTTCCCGCAAGGCCGGTTCCCGGCAGCGGGTGCGCGACATGAAGGAAATGGGTTTCGACGCCAAGATCGAAACGCGTTACGCCGAGCGCGAAGTCTATTGGGTTGACTATGCCAGCCATGGCAAAATCGACTGGAGCCCGTTGCTGAAAAAGTACAAAGACAGCGACAAGATCAAGAACAACCGCCGCGACTGCGAATAACACCACCAAGCTGGGACCGCCGGCATCCTGCCGGCTTGCCACCCGCCGACGCTGCGAAACTACCTGCCTCAGTGCGTTTCCAGCTTCGCCAGCTCTTCCAGCAACGAGGTGACCAGCGACTCCCCCTGTGCACCCATGCCTTTGGCCAGCACATCGAGATTGCGTTCCCCATCCACCAGCTTTTTCATGATGCCGCCGAGCCGGGCCATGTCGCCGCCGGCGGCGGTCATCTGCTCGGCCATATTGCCCAGCAGGTGCAAGGCTTCGACGTGGCCGTGACGCGCGGCATCGATCATTTGGGCCAGTCCTGGTGTCGCCATCGAGGCATCGGTTGCGGCGGACGGGTCTGGCAGGGTCGATGGGTCTTGCACGCCACGCAAGATCGCTTCGACGATGACGCTGTCTTCCTCGTCCAGGCTTTGCAGCAGCGCCGTGCTGCGCTCTCCGGCAATCACCTTGCGAATGGCGGCAACGAGATCGGTCCATCCGTTGCTGGCCGAGGTTTGCAGTGCCTGCTCGAACTCTGGCGGGATGCTGCCAGTGGCGGCGCACTGTGCCGCAGCCACAATCAGCGGTGCGTGGGTCTGGACGATTTGTTGTTCTCTGGGGGGGAGCTGTGCCATCGGGATTCTCGTGAATGGTATGATCGGTACATCGTAACTATTCAGCAGGTAGAAACATAGAACCGTAACTGCTCAGATTGCCGCTGAAATGCGTCAGATCAAGGCGGGAAATGTGAGTT
>CAZQXF010000329.1:0-3090 GCA_964596975.1 uncultured Thiotrichales bacterium
CCGGGATCAAGATGGAGTTCCATACTGCCTGACAGCTCGGTTCCAACCTGAAGAGGGTGTCGCAAAAGCCAGCCGGGGCTTTGCGCCATCCTCCTGCATTGACTCTTCGCCAGCATGCTTCGACGCATCAGAATTGACCCGCCTTTCCTCGCGGCTACACCGGCCATCGCTAAAAAACGACCCTTCTTCTGCCATGTGCTCGAGATATTGTGATCGGAGTACGCTAAGAATCCGAGAGCCTTCGGTATGATTGCTTCTGACCTGTGAAGACTTGTTGCAAATAACAATCAAGCGCTCACTGGAACATGGACGTTTCAAGACCTAAAACAACTCAACAGGGCCAATCTGGCGGGCTTAAGCACTAAAATGACAACGACTACGTTCGCGGCACATCGTAACGAGTACGATGTGACCGACAGTATTGTGGTAACAGACGCCGAGTCCGTCAGGGCACATGTTTGTGAGCTGTATCTGTCCACCTATGGCAGCGGCAAAAAACTCAATCAGCTCAATCAGGCATTCACCGATTTCTCACGGCTGTTTCATGGGGAATTCAATGGCTACCGCGCCTGCGATACGCTCTACCATGACATGCAGCATACGCTCGACGTTACGCTGGCCATGGCCCGGCTGCTCAACGGCTACGAGCGCGAACATCCGCTTGACCCACTCGGCGAAACCCGCTTTGTGCTCGGCTGTGTCATCGCGCTTTTTCATGACGCCGGATATATCCGCACAGTCAACGATCACACAGCCCCCAACGGCGCCTACTACACACTGACACATGTCAGCCGCGGCAGTGAATTCCTGCGTCACTACCTGCCAACGATCGGTTTCGGTGAATACGTCAATCTGGCAGCGCAACTCATCCATTTCACTGGTTACGAAATGGATATCGACGAGATCGAGATTCAAGATCCGAAAGATCGCATGATTGGTCACCTGCTCGGGACAGCCGACCTGATCTCGCAGATGGCGGATCGTTGTTATCTGGAAAAATGCAGAGACCGGCTGTATCCGGAGTTCGTCATCTGTGGGCTGGCAGGCAGCGATGGCGATGACAAGTACTCACCCGTGATTCAGCGCCAGGGTACCCTGTTCGAATCTGCCGAAGACCTGCTGCAGAAAACCCCAGAGTTCTTCAACCATTCCGTGGTGCATCGGCTCGACAGGCATTTTCAACATGCCTACAACTATGCAGGCAGTCATTTCGGGAATCATAACCCTTACATGGAACGCATCCAGCGCAACATTCAGTACCTGGAAAGCTGCAATGACGACTCACTGCAATCCAAGCTGAAAAGACAGCCGCCGGAAACCCCTGCCCTGCAGGCGTTTCCCTTCGAAATGGTCGGATAACAGCAACTACTCCCCAAAGGTTGCCAACTTCGCAGATCACGGCCGAAACATGTCATCTAAGCAGTTACGGACCTATTCCCCTGTCTATTGAATAGTGACGACTCACTTTGGTCGCATGGCACCATCACGAAGCGCCAATGCCTTCTTCCGCGCCTTGATCGCCAACACACGAGCGCGCTCCGCAACCTTTCCCGCCAGACTGTAACGACCTTCGGCAAGAAAACGATCAGCATCTTCCATCAGCACGGTTACCTCGCTGAACAGCTGAGGCACATATTGTTCTGCACCCGCCTCCTGTGCCGCCCGGTAAGCCTGACGCGCATCACTCATCTGTTGAACCGGAATCGTCTCGCAGCCTCCCAGCAGTATCGTGGCAGCCAGCAAAAAGACGGTGAGCATTCGGTTCATCGCAGACAACCCTGAGAGCACTAAAAAGAAATTCAGGCTAGCATCACTTGGTAACCCTTTTCAACAGATGCCCATGCCGCCTCAACATTGATACGCTACACCCATATCAACTAAGATCCAGATAAAAACAACCCATAGGTAAACACATGAGTGATATCACAATCTACCACAATCCCCGTTGCAGCAAGTCTCGCCAAACCCTTGAGCTTCTCAAGGAACGCCAGATCGAACCACACATCGTCAAGTACCTGGAAACACCCCCCTCTGAAGAGACGTTGCGGGATATTCTGAAAAAGCTCGGCATGAAGCCGCGCGAGCTGATGCGAAAAGGGGAAAAAGAGTACAAGGAACTCGGCCTCAACGATGAATCTTTGACCGACGAGCAGCTGATTCAGGCAATGGTAGCGCACCCCCGCCTGATCGAGCGCCCCATCGTCATCAAGGATGACAAGGCCGCACTGGGGCGGCCTCCCGAGCAGGTTCTGGACATTCTCTGATGGCCGTCGAGATTCTTGTTCTCTACTACAGCCGCTTCGGTGCCACTGCCGACATGGCGAGCCATATTGCCAGAGGTGTTGAAGAAATCAGTGACGCCAGCGCCCGGCTACGCACCGTTCCTCCCGTCTCCGCCACCTGCGAAGCCACAGAAGACAGCATTCCCGACGCCGGGCCACCCTATGTCGACACCGACGATCTCGCTGATTGCCAGGGCCTGATTCTTGGCAGTCCAACCCGATTCGGGAACATGGCCGCAGCAATGAAATATTTTATCGATCAAACCAGCAATCTGTGGCTAGGCGGCAAGATGGCGGGCAAACCGGCAGGGGTGTTTACCTCGACATCGAGCATGCACGGCGGTCAGGAAAGCACGCTGTTGAGCATGATGCTGCCCCTGCTGCACCACGGCATGCTGATTGCCGGCCTGCCCTATTCCGAGCCGGAACTGACGAAAACAACCACTGGCGGGACGCCTTACGGCCCCAGCCACCTCGCCGGTATCGACAGCCGGCAGCCCTTG
This sequence comes from uncultured Thiotrichales bacterium, assembly GCA_964596975.1. Taxonomy (GTDB): domain Bacteria; phylum Pseudomonadota; class Gammaproteobacteria; order UWMA-0217; family UWMA-0217; genus JALSHZ01. The sequence goes on from CAZQXF010000329.1 coordinate 2,786, forward strand.
AGTGATGACGAAATCAAGCTCTGCCGGGCACTGGGCCGACGTATCGCGGATATCGCGGTACGGCTCAATACCGAAAAAACAAACTAGGCCCTGTTGTCGATGAGCAAAACGACACTAGCCTATCTGCTGTCTCTGGCGGGATACTTCGCATTGTTCTTTTTGCTGCTGTTGTCCATTGCCCAACTTCCCGAGGATAACCGCCCCGCCCGACTGGTGCTGCTTCTGGTGCTCGTCGGACCACTGCTGTTTCCATTACGCGGCCTGTTGCATGGACGCCCCTATACCCATGCCTGGAGCGGCTTCAT
>CAZQXF010000330.1:0-3028 GCA_964596975.1 uncultured Thiotrichales bacterium
TATTTTGGCAATCGTGCCGATGCCGTTACCGTGATTCACGATGGCATGCAGCGGTATTTCGAGCAGACACTCGGGGTGTCGGCGCAGCGGATCGCGCTGATTCACAACAGCGTCGATACCGATGTTTTCCATCCAGGCAGTGGTGCTGGTTTGCGTGAATCATTGGGCCTCGATCCAAACTGCGTCATCTGTGGCTGGGTCGGACGTTTTCACGAAGCCAAGGATGTTGGCACGTTACTTCGGGCTTTTGCGATTTTATTACAGGCATCCGAAAAACCAGTTGCATTGGTCATGGTGGGCGATGGTGAAGATCGTGCCATGGCGGGCAGGCTGGCAGCTGAGCTGGGTATTGCTGAGCAGGTGCATTTTCTCGGTGCAAGACAGGATATTCCTGCCTTGATGCGTGATTTCGATCTTTATGTCTCTTCGTCACACAAGGAAGGTGTGCCGCTGGTCATGCTCGAAGCCATGGCTACCGGCTTGCCCTGTGTCGGCACTAACGTGGGTGGGGTGGGCAGTATTCTGTCAGCAGATAGTGGCATCGTGGTTCCGCCACGGGCACCGGATTTGCTGGCTCAGGCCTTGCAGCGGGTGGCCGAGGATGAGCACTTGCGCCAGCAGATGGGGCAGGCCGCATTGCGCGAAGCGCGTAAGAAATATCGCTTCGACGGCATGGTGGACAGGTTCATGGATGTGCTTGGGTTGCGCCGCACGCGGCTGGCAGACAGTTCACACTCCATTGCCTGACGATAGTCAGTCGCCCGTCTTGTTTTTTTCCGTTGATGACGAACCACCGATGCCGTTAATACAACATGGGCATGAGGCGTGAGAGCTGCTGCATTGAGATTTCGTGATGTCGTTCTGGCGATTTCGGTATTGGCCGGCGTCGTGCTGCTGTCCATTGCCGGGGTTTTCGCATTTCAGGCCATGTCGACAGCTAGCACCACAGGCGGGCAGATACATACGCCGACACCACGACAGCTGGCGAAGGATCTGCTACGCCCAGTCGCGCCGAGCAATATCAAAGCGGTGTGGGCCAATGACGGTGGTGACAAGGTATTTCAGGAAGAGACACCATCACTACAGTCGGCGGGGCAGGTAGGCAACGCGGTATGGGATGGACAGCGAATTGCGCTCTTTGGCGCGCGCAATGAAATAGTTTCGGTCGCGCTGGTGCTTGAGACCGGCAATAAGCCAGCCAGGAATGTGGAGGTTCAATTCAGCGCCCTGCATGACAAGTTCGGCAACGCTATTACCGCTGACACGGTGGCGAAAAGGGCGGCACCGGAAATGGCTGATATCGAGTTGTTTCATGTCGGTTATTTGCAGCTTCGGGGGCTGAGCAAGGGCCTGTCCTGGGATACCTATGATGAGCGCCATATTCCCGCCAGGTGCCGGCGCCCTCATGACGCCAATGGTGAAGCGCAGGGTGGGCGGCGCGATCGGCCTTGCGCGGATCGTCACGTGCCTGATATTGCTGTTCCACTGGCATTGAAATCACCTTTTTCGATTGCGCCACATCACAGTCAGATCATTTGGGCCGATATCTACATTCCGCCAAAGACGCCCGCCGGAATTTTTCGCGGGACGGTCGTTATCCGCGAGAATGGAATCGTCGTGTGGGAGATACCCGTAACGTTGCAGGTGAGGGATTTCTCCCTGCCCGATCTGCCATCGGCACGAACCATGCTGGCGATTACCACCGAGGATATTGCCGAGCGCTATCTGGGCAATGCCTATCCCGATGCGGGCACGGTGACATATCGGAAACTGCAAAAAATCATCGACCGCCACTACCAGCTGGCACATCGCCACCGTATCTCTCTGGTGGAGGGTTATACACCAGTCGCGCAAATGGACCCTTATCTGCTGCCGCGGCTCGACGGCAGCCTGTTTACCCTGGCGCGGGGTTATCACGGTCCGGGGGAAGGCGTTGGGAACAATGTTTACGCCATCGGCCTGTTTGGTTTCTGGCCGTGGAAAAATGAGGGCCGGGAGTCGATGTGGAAACATGCCGATCAGTGGGTGGAGTGGTTCCGGCGCCGTGGTCTGGCACAGAATACCGAGTATTTTCTCTATCTGGCCGACGAATTCCAGGACTATCCCCAGCTGCAACAGTGGGCGCAATGGTTGGCGAGTAACCCCGGGCCGGGAAAGGCGCTCAAATCGATGGCAACGCTCGATCTGGTGCAAGCCGTCGAACGCGTGCCGTCACTGTCTGTCGTCGCCAGCAGCGCCGATATCGGTCTGCGCGAAGCGCATGAAAAAGCGGCTGACAAGCTGCTGCGGGATCCATCAAAACGCCTTTATCTCTACAACGGCAAACGTCCGGCAACCGGCTCATTCGCGCTGGAAGACGACGGCACGGCATTGCGCCAGTTGGCCTGGACACAGTACAAAAAACATGTCGATCGCTGGTTCTACTGGAACGCCACCTACTACAACAACACCCAATGCAGCGAGGGCAAGCAGGCTCGGCGTGAAACGAATGTGTTTCAGCAGGCACGTACTTTCGGTTGCCTTTCCGGGCGCGATTCGCAATTGGGCGAGACCGGTTTCAATTACTTCAATGGCGATGGCCTGCTGTTCTACCCCGGTACCGATCGAGTGTTTCCCAAATCCAGCCTGGGTATCGCCAGGCCAATTGCGTCGCTCCGGCTGAAGCACTGGCGCCGAGGTATTCAGGATGTGGACTATCTGCAGCTTGCTGCCGCCGTGGCGCCGCGTGAAACCGCCAGGATCGTGGAACAGATGGTGCCCAAAGTGCTGTGGGAAGTTGGCGTGTCATCAAGGCGTGATCCCACTTGGGTGCGTTCTGATATCAGCTGGCCAACTCAGTCGGATGCCTGGGAGAAGGCGCGCCTGGCGTTGGCCGACATCATCGAAAGGGGGCGACGACAGGGCAACGAGACTTCTGTGAAGCAGAGCCCGGTACGGCGGTGATGGCAGCCCGTAGCACGATTGCGTCAGAACTTCGGGTCGTCGTGTCGGTCGTAGTAGTGAATCGTCAATAATCCAGTAACCGCCC
>CAZQXF010000331.1:0-2987 GCA_964596975.1 uncultured Thiotrichales bacterium
ATTGTGGCACGTTGATGCCGGATAAGGAGGAGGAGACCATTTCATCAACCTACCGATTGCCAAACCCGTAGGGTGAGCGCCGATCAGGTGCTCACCGAAAACCCGGCAATGGTGGGCACGCTGCGCGCGCTCCCCCTACCGGAAAAGCGTCCGACAGGATGTTGGTCAAATCCATGAACTCAATAATGAACTCCGAAACTTGAGTACTTGAGCCGCTTCTCCAGCTGCGGCTCATGTTCCCGATTTGGCGCGCTTTCACTTGCCCATCACATGCTCTACTATCAGGTATTTCAGACACTTGCCACAACCATGCAGAAAATCATCCACCATGGAGCGGTTCACGGGGTAACAGGCTCGTGCCACGAATTGAATGTCGGCAACAAAGCAGGGTTGCTGGTCGATTGCGGGTTGTTTCAAGGTGCTGAGGTATCGGGTGGCCGCGCTGGTGTCGAAAGGTTACAGATTGAGTTTCCAATTGATCACTTGCAGGCGCTGGTGCTAACACATGTTCATATCGACCATTGCGGTCGAATTCCCTATTTACTGGCGGCAGGTTTCGACGGTCCGATCATCTGTTCAGAGCCATCCGCCAAACTCTTGCCGTTGGTGATGGAGGATGCAATCCGCATGGGCATTACCCGCGACCGCCGCCTTGCCGAACGGCTACTGTCGCGTATTGAGGAGCGGATCGTGGCGATACGCTACGGGCACTGGCATCAGCTACCCCCGCGATCTGGGGTTGCTCTGAAGGTGAAATTGAAACCTGCAGGGCATATCCTCGGATCGGCCTACGTCGAGGTGGTAATGCGCTACCGCGACCAGCGCCACAAGACGGTTTTTTCCGGCGATCTGGGCGCACCATGGTCGCCACTACTGAGCGCACCCAGGTCGCCCTACAGCGCCGATACGGTGGTACTCGAAAGCACCTACGGCGATCGTCTGCATCAGGGCCGACGGGAGCGGCGGGCAGCGTTGAAGCAGGTTATCGAAAAAGCGTTGCGCGATCGCGGTGTGGTGCTGATTCCGGCCTTCAGCATCGGTCGGACGCAGGCACTGCTGTACGAGCTGGAGTCGCTGATTCATCAGAACCGCAACAAGCCTTTGCGCCAGGGCATGCGCTGGGATGATCTGGAGGTGATTCTGGACTCCCCGCTGGCCGGACGGCTGACCGGTCTGTACCGGGAGCTGGCGCAGCATTGGGACAAGGAAGCACAACGGCGTCTGCGCGGGCACCGTAAACCATTGGCCTTCGAACAATTGCTGGTCATCGACGATCATGATGACCATATGAACGCCGTGCACTATCTCGGCAAGACCGCGCGCCCTTCCATCGTGATCGCAGCAAGCGGCATGTGTACCGGCGGGCGCGTCGTCAACTACCTGAAAGCGCTACTGGGCGATCCCCGGCATGATGTGGTCTTCGTAGGCTATCAAGCAAAAGGCACACCAGGGCGCATCATTCAGAAATACGGTCCACGCCACGGTTATGTCGAACTGGACGGCGAGCAATATACCATCCGTGCGGGCATCCACACGCTCAGCGGCTACTCGGCCCACGCCGACCAGCACAGCCTGGTGAATTTTATCAAGCGCATGCGTAAACCGCCTCGCGAAGTCCGGCTGGTACATGGCGATGAAAGCGCAAAGCGGGCGTTACGCGACGAGCTTTTGCGTCTCAACCAGGGGTTTGATGTGGTGGTGCCCTGAATCCTGCCCCCCTTTGGCCAATAACGGGCTCAATAACTGGCCCAAACAAATCCCACGCCCAGTAACGCTGGTGTGGCAAGCGTAAGTACCACGTTTTTCCCCATTGCCGGGATCAGCGAGGCGGGGTTTTCCACTTCGCCACTTCGTAGCTGTTGCCAAATACTGATTGCCAGTGGCACAGACAGTAGCACCGTCAAGGTGGCCAGGGGCAGAATGCCTGCACCAACACCGGCGACAACCGACAGATAGGCCAGTGCGACCAAGGCACCAAACAGGGTCACGCTTTTCTCGGCGCCAATGACAATGGGCAGGTGGCGCCGCCCGGCATCTCGGTCGGCCTCGATATCTGGCAGCTGATTGAGCAGTAGCAACGCATTGACCAAGAAGAACACCGGCAGCGCCGCAACGAACGCGGTGGCCGAAAACTCACCGGTGAGCGCGTAGTAGCTGCCGACGACCATAAACAAGCCAAAGCCAGTTCCCGGGGCAATCAGGCAGAGCCATGACAAGCGGTTGATCCATTCGGTATACAGGTAGATCAGCGCCAGTCCGGCAATACCGATGGGCAGCAACCCTGGTCCAGCCAGGCGGAGCAGCAGCAGACCGCACAGAACAGTCACCGCGAAGCTGCCCCATGCAAGCGCCAATGCCGCCGACGCCAGCCCGGGATTTTCCGGCAGTGCGCCACTGCCGCCACTGAATGGCGTGCGCTCGGTATGCAAATCGAGTCCGCTGCGAAAGTCGAAATATTCGTTGAAGGTATTGACGCTGATGTGAGCAGCCAGCGCGCCCATCATGATAATGACCAACCGAAACAGATTGATCTCACCACTGTCATGCCATGCCGCAACTGCCCCAACGCCCACACAAATCGGGGTCAGCAAAAGAAACGGCGCCCGAATCAGCCGGGGCAAGTTGGCCATAAAGGTCGAAAAAGTGCTAGACATCTGAAGACTCCATCCAGGTGACAAGCGCCGAGACTAGCACGACCTACCCCGCCCGGCCCTTGAGCTTCCTCAGATCGAAGCAACACGCCAAAGCCGATGGGGGGCAGGCCCGCGTATCTGGTGGGATATTTGCCGCAATAAGCTCCACCCACGACTGATATCACCGGAGTGTGCCAGCATGGGATACTATGCGCCAGCGAACCGGTACTGGCCGGCTGTACGCGGCCACAATCACGCAGTTTCAATCACGATTTTTCAAGAACCAACGAACAAGGAATGACCCCATGTTGATCGATACCACGTTCCGCGTTTTTCAGCAGCAGTTTCAGAACG
>CAZQXF010000332.1:0-2885 GCA_964596975.1 uncultured Thiotrichales bacterium
GGATGCTGGGAAAAGGCGGCCTGTGGGCCGTTTACCGCATTCGCCTGATTAAACGAAATCGCACCATACCAAACTCGGGATCTAGCACAATGACCTCTCCCAAACAGCTACTCATCATGCTTTTTTCACTGGTCGCCATCGGCCTGCTTGCGGCTATTTTCATGACGCCAACCTGGTGGGTATCGCTGACCGCGCCGAACTATCCGGAAGAGGCGTTTCCCGACGGCGTGCGTATTCACTTTCACATGAATGGCGTCTTCAACGGCTGTAAAAAGGTCAAAAAAACGGAAATCACCGAAGATGAAGCGCTTGACTGCGTCCACGAAATGGACACCATCAACCACTATGTCGGCATGTACCCTATTGCCGCTGGCGGGGTGATCGAAAAAGCCTTTTCGCAGTTTCTGATGTCGTTCATGGCAGTCATGATTCTCGGCTTCATGTGCAGCAAGCCACGCATTCGCATGGCAATCCTCGCCGTCGGGTTTGGCGCTATTGCCGTGTGGATGTATCTGACCTGGTATGGCGACAATGGCCTCAAATACCAGAATGCCGGTTATCTTCAGGCGCTGGTAACCGCGCTGGATCAAGACTCGGAAAAGGAAACCGAAGCAGCCGACCTGTCGGCAGCAGACGCGGTGATCGCACGCCTCAAGGCATCACTGGAAAAATCGGCCACCCGGGAAGAAGTCCCCAGCGACCTTTCCGACAAGGAAGCCGCGATCATTCACCTCAAGAATTCCTTCCTGCGCGATCAGGAACGGCTGCCGCCCGCCGAGCGTCAGCAGTGGAATGGCAGCAGCGCGCAAATGCTGGAATGGCATTACCGCAAGAGTCTGGGACGTTATTTCAATGATCCCGCGCAAATCAACCCCATGGCAAAAAAGATGACCCTGGTGGCCCATGTCGTATTCTGGGGCATTATTGCCGCGATGCTGTTGCTGATCTGGGGCGCGCGCAAAAACAGTGGGCTGCTCTACTGGCTGCTGATTCTGGTGCCGATGGCATTGCCGCTATTCTTCATCATCGAATACGCCGGCTGGCTCTGGTGGTACGGCCACAACCTCAATGAAATGGGTGCCTTTACCGTCAAGCCTTTCATGCCCACCGTGTTTGGCGACGGCAAGGTGGCGCAGTTTACGACACACTCCTATCCCCATATCGGGTTTGCGTTGATGCTGGCACTGAGCGTGGTGCTTGCCATCGTTGCCCTGTTGCGCCGCAAACAGCTGCGTGAGATGAACAACCAATCGTGATCACGATACGGCTCATATTGCTATTGGCCAGCTGCCTGCTCAGCTTCGAAGCAGCCGCGGTGCCTGCAAAGGTCAACCCCTTGCAGGCGATGATCGATGCAGCAGCTCCGAACGACACCATCACGCCCGCGCCCGGTATCTATCTTGGATCGATCACCATCGACAAACCCTTGACGCTCGATGGCCAGGGCAAGGTGACAATCGATGGCCGCGGCGAGGGCTCAGTAATTTATCTGGAAACCGACGGTGCCGTCATCCGCAACCTGCATCTGACCAATTCGGGGGAGTCTCACAACGACATTGATGCTGGCGTGCAGGTGCGCGGCAATTTCAATGTCATCAAGGACAACGTCATCGACGACTGTCTGTTCGGCGTCGATCTGCAACAGTCGGAAAACAATATCGTGCGCCGCAACAAGATTTCCTCGAAGGACTTTCCTCTCGGCCAGCGCGGTGACTCCGTACGCCTGTGGTATAGCTTCAAGAATAAAATCACGCACAACACCATCGATCAATCACGCGACATGGTGGTTTGGTATTCGCGCGACAATGTACTGTCACACAACACCATCCATAACAGCCGTTACTCCCTGCATTTCATGTATTCGCAGTACAACGAAGTCGAATATAACCGCTACTACAACAATGCAGTCGGCATTTTTCTGATGTACAGCGATGGTGTGACCGTCAGACACAATCACATTGCCCACGCATCTGGCCCAACCGGGATCGGCATCGGCTTCAAGGAGACATCCGATCTCATCATCGAAAACAACGAAATTCTCTACTGCGCCACCGGGCTGTATATCGACGTCTCTCCGTACCAGCCCGGCACAACCAACCGCTTCAGCGGCAATCTTCTGGCTTACAACGGTATCGGTATTCGCTTTCTCAATGACTGGACCGGCAGCGTTTTCAAAGGCAACAATTTTTCCGATAACCTCACGCAAATCCAGGTAGGCGGTCGCGGCAGCGCCAACCGCAATATCTGGGAAGGCAACTACTGGAGCGACTACGAAGGTTTCGACCTGGATCATGACGGCATTGGCGACCGCCCCTATCAACTGTTTGCCTATGCGGACGGGATCTGGAGCGACATACCCTTCGCACAGTTCTTCAAAGGCTCGCCAATGCTGGAAACGCTGGACTTCCTGGAGCGCCTGGCGCCGTTTTCCGATCCCCTGCTACTGGCCCGAGATAAAAAGCCACTGATCAATCCGATCGTGCCCAAGACCAGTCGAGCATCTCTGGAGACAGCTACCGATGGCTGAACAGAAAAGAAATCCTTCCCCTGCACATCAACCCAAAAAATCCATTGCCCGGCGGCAAAAGGATAGACGCGAATTTCTACGCTCGGCAGCATTTGCCACCGGGCTGATCTCGCTGTCGTTGCTTGGCCTCGTCCCAGTCGCTCAGGGCAAAGCGACCCGATTGCGACCACCCGGCGCCCTGGACGAGCGGGAATTTCTCGCCGCCTGCATCAAATGCGGTCAATGCGTTCAGGTATGCCCCGTCGAAGCCATCGAACTGGCTGATCTCTTCGATGGGACTGGCGTCGGCACCCCGTTCATCACTGCCCGCAGCCAGGCCTGTGACTTTTCCTGCGACGGTTTGCAGTGTGTCTTGGCG
>CAZQXF010000333.1:0-2848 GCA_964596975.1 uncultured Thiotrichales bacterium
TAGGGGTCCTCTTCGCGGGCCCGGGTGGATTCGTCGATGGCAAGCAGCGGCAGCAGATCGCGGCGCACTTCATGACCGGCGTGAATCGCCGTGGCGACAACAGGCCCGTCACCGACCTGCTCTACCCACAGCGGCTCACTTTGAACAGCCTGATGTTTTTTTTCGCTCATGCCCTGACTCTGCGGCCTGCGGGCGATACTTTCAAGCGGAAGGCAGAACAAATATCAAGGACGACGCGGTGGCGTGTGAGGAAAAAAGCCAAGAAATTCCCGTTTCCACCAGTTCCCGGTTTTCGCTCGTTCTTCCGGCGTCGTGAAATGGTAGCGCCACACGCGGACACGCAGATATCTCGGTGGCCGGTCGGGGAACGGGTTGTAGGCCAGCAGCGCAGTGACCTTTTCCTCGCCTTGGGCCAGTTTCCGCATGAAGCGCTCAAACCAGTAGAGCTGATCTGGAAAGTGCGGTGGCAAGAACCACATCAACCAGTCCAGCCGCGGCTGGTGCGGCACGATGAACGCGGGAGCGCGATCGAGCGGACCGGGCTTGTAGCGAAAGACATAGCTCTGCCAGTTGACGCCATCCATCGAACCGACGATCTCCAGCTCCTGACGTTCTGTCTGCATGGTTGGAAAAACATGGTAAACATGACCAAGACCATAGTGCCGCACGGTGTTTGCAACCGCCATCACCTTAGGTGGCAGATCGCGCCCGGTGAGGTGCACATACATGGTAATCAGGCTGGTACTGAACACCACAGCACCGGCGAGCAGTAAACCCAGCCCCCAGCCACGGCTCAGGCGCGGCGTATTTTTCACAATCGACTGCACCAGCGCCTTCGGCATGACCCGACTGAGGATCTTGTCATCCAGCAGGAACAGACAGAGTACGATCGTCAGAATATTGATCCAGTTATGGTTACTGGTCGCAATAATGATCAACTGAAGAAATGTCGTGATGACAGCCGCAGTAATGCGAAACGGTCGCGGCAGGAAAATGAAGAATGGGACGATTATTTCCGCGAACAACGTAAACGCCGTGCCAGCGCGCAGCAGCACTTCCGGCAGATGATGCGCATACCAGGACCCGACATGCGGCAATGGCTGGGTTTCAAAATAGTAGTTGAGCGTTGTCAGATTCGCCCAGACGGGATCACCACTGAGCAGCTTGGACACACCCGAAAGAAAGCGCAGGCGGAACAGCAGCCAGTGGAAAAAGAAAATCACCAGACGGCTTGGATTGGCGGCAAGAAAAATGGCGAAAAAACCGGATTCCAGCAGCAGAATGTCCCACTGAAAAGTCAGGAAGGTCTGCCCTGCCATCAGCAACGACAGGTAGAGCAGGAACATCAATATCAGGCAAAACCGCTGGTAGAACCCGAACAGCACCGAAAGCGACAGCAGCATGCCGAGAAAAGTTGCGCCGTGGAGCGCCAGATCACCGGCATCCAGCCAGAACAGGTTCGGGAACATCCACCAGGCATCGCGCCCGAAGCGTTCAAAGACGTTATGCAGAAACTCTTCGAACGGCAGAATGCCATCCGGCCCGACCAGGCCGACGATCTGCACCGACAGCGATGCAAAGGCAACGAAATAGATGATGGCCAGCAAGCGCAGAAATAGCCAACTGGTCAGCCGTTGTGTGGAGTCCGTCTCCAGTAGATACTCGATCCAGCGTGACATCATCGTTGCATCCCCCCTGCTGTCAAGGCAGCTCGCAAGCGGCGGTGGCTATCGGCATCAACCGCATCACTCACCACCACAACCGGCCGCGGCCACCATCGTCCTGCGACACTGAAGCGCAGAATCACCACATGCCTGAATACCTGTGCATCGAGCAATTCTGCCTCCACTTCCCCTTTACTGATAGCCCTTAGCCGCCACTGGGTCAATGTCTGCGGGATGAGCATTTCCCCGCCACGACGCAATTCACGCAGCATCGAGACCACCAGACTGACACCAATAAGCGCCAATAATGATAGCTGCCAGCCGGTCGGCAGTACCGCCAGCCAGATCGCCACCGCCGCCAGCCCGTGAATGACAGCAAGCCATCCCAGCAGCCAGCGCGACGGTTTCAGCGCGAGAACGGGAACTTGCATACATTGCCTGCGGCATGGATCAACTTGGCCTCACCACTGAGGCTGTCGAATTGTGGCATCTCAGGCAACGAAAAACGCCCTCCTGTCATCAATGGATACCTGCGTAAAGACTTGAGTTCGGGTAAAGTATCTCCACTTATCAACCCATCCGTAGTAACAATGATTGGGTGCAATATTACCGTTCTCAATACCTTGAACCTCCACCAAAGAGCAACAGAAGAAACACTATGAAACCGGAATGGAAAGAGATACTGATCGACTGTGGCGCCGAGTTCAACGATGACAACGACTGCGAGGTTGCAAGTTACGGCAATGTCGCCCGCGAACGTCGCGCCACACTCGGCGGCACCATTATCTGCGACCTCTCACACGTCGGCCTGATACAGGCTTACGGCGACGATACCGTGTCCTTCCTTCAGGGTCAGCTCAGCAACGATGTCGAGCAGGTCGACGCCAGCCATTCGCAACTGGCCGCATTCTGCAATCCCAAGGGGCGCGCTCTGGCCAGTTTCCGCCTGTTCCGGCGCGAACAGACCATTTACATGACCGTTGCCTGCGACCTGCTGGAAGACACGCTCAAGCGTCTGCGCATGTATGTGCTGCGCAGCAAGGTGACACTGGAAGACGGCAATGACGCGCTGGTACGCTTTGGCCTTTCTGGCAGCACTGCCGAGGATGAGCTGACCCAGGCACTGGGAGGCTATCCAGACGAGATCGACAGCGTGATGGAACTGAAGGGAGTCAGCGTAGTCC
>CAZQXF010000334.1:0-2799 GCA_964596975.1 uncultured Thiotrichales bacterium
CATGGCACCCTGAAACCAGCCGATAATGCGCTGCTGGTGGAGCAGATCTGCGGCGGCAGCGGCAATGTCCTCGTGGTAGCTGTAGCTTGCTTTGGCTTCATCGAGTACCTGTTTGATGGCGCTGTCGTCATAGCGCGTGCCAATGTATGGGCTCAGATGAACGAACTCGCGGGGCTGGCCGAGGATGGCGTGCAGCAGATAGAACGCGGCGCCAATCGAGGTACCGTTGTCGCCCGCCGCCGCCATGATGTAGACATCCTCGAACGGTGTTTCGCGCAGGATTCGCCCGTTCATCACGCTGTTGAGCGACACGCCACCGGCGATTACCAGCTTTTTTTCGCCGGTTTTTTCGTGCAGTTGGCGCGCCATCTCCAGACCGCATTCCTCCAGCACTCGCTGGGCGGCGGCTGCGACATCGTGATGCCGCGCTTCGAAGGGCTCATTGGCTTTGCGCGCCGGACCGAAGCTCGCTTCGAACTTGTCACCGCAACGCTGGTAGCGCCAGCTCTGGTAGTTGAACCAGTCGAGATTCACGTGAATGCCGCCGTTACTGTCGATATCGACCATGCTGCGGAATTCGCGATAGAAGCGTTCCGGATCACCGAACGGTGCCAGCCCCATGGTCTTGCCTTCGTCGTAGTTGGGCTGGAAGCCGCAGTATTCGGTAGCCGCTTCATAGAACGACCCCAGTGAATCAGGAAAGAATGACTCGTTCAGCGTGTCGACCTGAGTACCGCGGCCGTGGCCGAGGAATGAGGTGGACCACTCACCGGCGCCATCGATGGAGAGAATCGCTGCCGAGTCGAACGGCGATACATAGAACGTGCCGGCAGCGTGGCAATGATGGTGCGGGATAAAATGCAGTGCCGGGCGCCGTGCTTCGTCCGGCCAGGTGCTGGCCATCCACTGCCGCAGGCCGCGCTGTTGCCAGAACGGGCGCAGCACCTCGTGCTTGAAGAATGGTGTGGCATCCTTCAGGTGTTTCAGACCATAGAGCAGTTTGCGCTCCCAGTGCAGCATGGGCTTGATCGATACTGCGACATGAGTGATGTCGTCGTTCGACAGGCCGGCAATTTGCAGGCAGCGTTCGATGGCAGTGGCGGGGAAGTCGTAGCAGTGTTTTTGGCGGGTAAAGCGCTCTTCTTCCAGGGCACAGAGTAATTGCCCGTCCTTGACGATACAGGCCGATGAGTCGTGGAATGCGTAGTTCAGGCCGAGTATGACGGGTGATGTGGGATTCGGGGTTGCCGTGGGAGATGACCGCATGTGTGTTTTTCCGAAATGGTGTACGGGGCGAGGGTATTGTTGTTGTTCTCGATCGACAGTTTCAGTGCGTTTTCCGGCTTTATGACAGTCGTGTGCCGTTTCGGTTCCGGTACTTTTCCTTGAGGGTGTGATGGAATGCAGAAAATTCTGGCCAGTGCCTGCCTGCTCGGTCAGCCGTTACGTTATGACGGCCGTGATTACGCCTCGGGTAGCGACTTGAATAGCGATATATTGGCAAGCTGGCAGGACGAAGGGCGTATTGTGAGCATCTGTCCCGAGGTTGTCGGGGGACTGGCTGTGCCGCGGCCCCCGGCGGAAATTCAGGGTGGCGACGGTGGTGCTGTCCTCGATGGCACAACAGCAGTGATGACGGCAGCGGGTGACGATGTATCCGACAATTTCATGGCGGGGGCAAAACAGGCGTTGGCACTATGCCAGCAGCACGGGATTGCTATTGCGATTCTGGTGGAATCCAGCCCCTCCTGTGGCAGTCATCAAATCCGTGATGGCAGTTTCAGCGGGGCGAAAGTTGCTGGCATGGGTGTTACCACTGCGTTGTTGAGGCAGCATGGCATTTCAGTATTCAATCAGTTTCAACTCGCCGAGGTTGCAGCGCTGATCAACAGGGAGAAACAGTGAAACGGATAGCGAAGGGGGCAGCGGTGGTGTTGTCATTGCTGGGGGCGCTGACAGCCTGCGATGGTGCCGACGACCGTCAGAGAGATGACGCATCGACTGAGGGGGCGAGTAGCAATATCACCCCCGCCAGCCAGCCACGATGGTACCGGCCCGCCGCCGCAGTGTCGTGGCAGTGGCAATTGCAGGGTGAGCTGAATGATGGCTATGCGGCGACGATCTATGATGTCGACCTGCTCGATACGCCGGCCAGCCGGATTGCCCAACTTCAGGCAGCGGGGCATCGCGTTATCTGCTATTTCTCCGCGGGCTCGTTCGAGCAATGGCGTGACGATGCCGGGCGTTTTCAGGCTGCGGTGCTGGGCAACCCGCTGGATGGCTGGGCGGGTGAGCGCTGGCTGGATATTCGAGCGGACAAGGTACGCGCCATCATGTTGTCGCGACTTGATCTGGCGCGCGAAAAGGGCTGCGATGGAGTCGAGCCTGACAATGTGGATGGTTATCTCAATGGTTCGGGGTTTGATCTGACTGCCGAGGATCAGCTGGGTTTCAACCGCTTCCTCGCTGCGGAGGCTCACGCTCGTGGCTTGGCCATTGGCTTGAAAAACGATCTCGACCAGGTCGCCCTGCTGGTCGACGAGTTTGATTTTTCCGTCAACGAGCAGTGCTTCGAATATGCCGAATGCGACATGCTCATGCCATTTATTTCACAGAACAAGCCGGTATTGAATGCGGAATACCACCGTCGCTATGTTGAGGATGAGGCGTCGCGCGCCGCAATGTGTAGCGACGCTCGCAAGCGCCGCTTCAGCACTTTGATACTGCCGCTGGCGCTGGATGACGGTTTCAGAATTGAGTGTCGCTCCTGATCCGGTCGGATGCAGTCGCAATCATGGG
>CAZQXF010000335.1:0-2766 GCA_964596975.1 uncultured Thiotrichales bacterium
TCAGGGTCCGGGTCGGCTCCGCTCAGGGTCCGGGTCGGCTCCGCTCAGGGTCCGGCTTCGACGTTACGCACAAGGCCGACAAAACACGTCGGGTAGTTTCACCCTGCCCGGCGAATACCCTACAATACGTTTTTTCAAACGACGCCCCAGCCATGCAGATCATTGTCAACGGCGAGCCTGTGGAAACCCCGGACGGTCTGACGGCAGCCGAGCTGATTCGCCATCTTGGCCTCGAAAACGAGCGCCTGGCGATGGAAATCAACCAGGAAATCGCACCGCGCAGCCGCCATCACGAGATTGTGATCAACCCGGACGACAAGGTTGAGATCGTCCGCGCGATCGGCGGTGGCTAACCCCCTTACCCCCTACTCCAGCAGAGAACATCGATGAGCATTGCAGCCGACACCCTGAACATCAACGGCAGAATCTTCCATTCCAGACTGCTGGTTGGCACCGGCAAATACAAGGATATGGAGGAGACGCGATTGGCCATCGAAGCCAGTGGCGCCGAGATCATTACCGTAGCCATCCGCCGCACCAATATTGGCCAGAACCCCGGTGAGGCGAACCTGCTCGACACGCTGCCGCTGGACAAATACACCTACTTGCCGAACACCGCCGGCTGCTACAGCGCGGAGGATGCGGTGCGTACCTGTCGCCTGGCGCGGGAACTGCTGGATGACCACACCCTGGTCAAGCTCGAAGTACTCGGCGACGAAAAAACCCTGTTTCCGCATGTAACGGAAACACTGAAGGCCGCCCGAACGCTGGTCGATGAAGGCTTCGAGGTCATGGTCTACACCAACGACGACCCGATCATCGCCCGTGAACTGGAGCAGATCGGCTGTGTCGCGGTCATGCCGCTGGCGGCGCCGATCGGCTCCGGGCTCGGCATTCGCAACCCATACAACATCCTCGAAATCGTCGAAAACGCGACCGTACCGGTAATTGTCGATGCCGGGGTCGGCACGGCCTCCGACGCCGCCGTGGCAATGGAACTGGGCTGTGACGGCGTGCTGATGAACACCGCGATTGCTGCGGCACAGAACCCGGTACTGATGGCCTCAGCGATGAAAAAAGGCATCGAAGCGGGCCGCGAGGCATTCCTGGCCGGACGGATGCCACGCAAGCGCTATGCATCAGCCTCATCGCCCATCGACGGCACGTTTTTCTGAACCGCAGTGAGCAGCGAGACCGTCAAGTCCATTCCCGCCATTGCGCACCCACGCCAGATCAAGAGCTTTGTGCAGCGCCAGGGACGCCTGACCAAAGGTCAGGCCCAAGCCATCGAGCAACTGTGGAAACACTTCGGGCTGGAGCTGAGAGATGAGCTGCTTGATTTTCGGGCAATCTTTGGCACCGATCTACCTGTGACACTGGAAATTGGTTTCGGCAATGGTCAATCGCTGGCCGATATGGCACAAGCGGAACCACAGCGAGGCTTCATCGGCATCGAGGTTCACCGCCCCGGCGTTGGCCAGCTGCTGCAACGCATCCAGAAAGACAAGCTGGAGAACATCCGGGTAATCAGTGCTGACGCGCATGACGTGTTACAACAGATGGTTCCGGCAGAATCACTCGATCGCATCCAGCTGTTTTTCCCCGATCCCTGGCCGAAAAAGAAGCACCACAAGCGTCGTATTCTCAACGATGCATTCGCTACCCTGGCCGCCAGCCGGCTCATTCCCGGTGGACTGCTGCACATGGCGACCGACTGGGAAGACTATGCCAACGCCGCCCTGGCGGTGCTGGAACAGCATGCCGACTTCAGTAACACGGTCGAAGACGGTTTCTGCCCACGCCCCAAGTGGCGCCCCCAGACGAAGTTCGAACGGCGCGGGGAAAGGCTCGGGCATGAGGTGTGGGATCTGATCTTTACCAAACGCACGGAATGAACGGTGCCTACCCTCTCGGGGAGCGCCAGCATCCTGCTGGCCTTGCCGGCGGGACGCCGGCGGTCGCAGAGTGATCTGATTCGCACTCACCCCGCAACATGGTTAGAATAGCGCCAGTTTACAATTCAGCATGAAGCCTGACCGGCTGGCGGCAACGCCTGTGTCGTGCTTTTCGAATCGAAACCAGACTATGGGGAACAACCTATGTCCAAGAAACATCCCGTCATTGCCGTAACTGGCTCTTCCGGTGCAGGCACCACCACCGTCAAGCGCGCTTTCGAGCACATCTTCAAGCGCGAGAACATCACCCCAGTCGTTGTTGAGGGTGATAGTTTCCATCGCTACGACCGCGCCGCGATGAAAGAGGCCATGGCCAAGGCCGAAGCCGCCGGCGACAAGACATTCAGCCATTTCGGCCCCGAGTCCAACGTCTTCGACAAGCTCGAAGAACTGTTCCGCACCTATGGCGAGACCGGCAAGGGTCAGAAGCGCTACTACCTGCACAGCCACGAGGAAGCCGAGCAGCACAACGAACGACTGGGCACGAACCTGGAACCTGGCCAGTTCACGCCGTGGGAAGATATCGACGAAGGCACTGATGTCCTCTTCTACGAAGGCCTCCATGGTCTGGTGAAAGGTGACGGCTACGATGTCGCCCAGCATGTCGACCTGGGTATCGGCGTGGTACCCATCGTCAATCTGGAGTGGATTCAGAAGATCCATCGCGACAGCGCCGAGCGTGGCTACTCGGAAGAAGTCATCGTCGAGACCATCCTGCGTCGCATGCCGGATTACGTGCAGCACATCACGCCGCAGTTCTCACGCACCGACATCAACTTCCAGCGCGTCTCGACCGTTGACACCTCCAACC
>CAZQXF010000336.1:0-2747 GCA_964596975.1 uncultured Thiotrichales bacterium
CTGCTATGCTTGAATAACACAGTCCAGCAGGAAACCGCCAAATGCCTCGATCCATTGGTCCCAGCTTGCGTCAATACTGGCACCGCCTGTCGCGCCTGCCTGGGGGGCGCTGGCTATTCAGCCGCCTGCTGGGGCTGGTGGTGCCCTACACCGGCAAATTGGGCGCCACGGTTTTGGAACTCGAACCGGGTTATTGTGCAGTGGCGATGCGTGAGCGTCGAGGGATACGAAATCACCTGCGGTCGGTGCATGCGATGGCGCTGGCCAACCTGGGAGAGATGGCCACCGGGCTGGCGTTGCTAAATGGCCTGCCCGAGGGCATGCGCGGCATTTTGCTCGGTTTCGAAATCGAATACCTGAAAAAATCTCGTGGTCTGCTGCTGGCGCAGTGCCGGTGCGATGTGCCCACCGACCAGGCGGAGCAAGAATGCACGTTGACAGCCCATATTCGCAACCAGGCGGACGAATTGACGGCGATTGTCCATGCCCGCTGGCTGATCGGCCCGGAGCGCAATAGCAATGGAAACTGACTTTACCCGTGCGCTGGGTATCGAGGCACCGCTGATCTGCGGTGCCATGTACCCCTGCTCCAATCCGGAACTGGTGGCGGCCGTTTCGGAAGCGGGAGGCATCGGAATCGTGCAGCCACTGTCTCTGACCTATGTGCATGGCTATGACTTTCGTGATGGCTTGCGCTATATCCGTTCCCTCACCGACAAGCCGATCGGGCTGAACCTGATTATCGAACGCAGCTCGAAAAAATACCTGCAACGGGTTCATCGGTGGCTCGATATTGCACTGGAAGAAAACATCCCTTTTCTGGTCACGGCACTGGGTGATCCTCGCTGGGTAGTGGAGCGGGCCAGGCAACAGCGCGCCATCGTCTATCACGATGTGATCAATCAGCGCCATGCACAAAAGGCTTTTGACGCTGGTGTCGATGGTTTTGTTTGTGTCAATAATCGGGCTGGCGGGCATGCCGGTTCATTGCGCTCTGACGAACTGATTCGGCTTGTTGCACCATTCAACAAACCAATGATCTGCGCCGGTGGCATAGGCAAACCAGCCGACTTTTCCGAGGCAATCAACATGGGCTATGCCGGCGCACAGCTCGGCACTCGATTCATCACCACCCGCGAATGCAATGCACCGGACGACTACAAACAGGCTATTCTGGCTGCAACGGAAAACGATATTGTGCTCACCGAAAAAATTTCGGGCGTGCCAGTCTCCGTAATCAAAACACCATGGATCGAACGCAGCGGCACCCATGCCGGACCCATTGCCCGGTGGATGCTGCGCGGCCGCAAGACCAAGCACTGGATGCGGACGATTTATTCACTTCAATCCATCTGGAAGCTGAAACGCGCTGCCATCGATAGCATGGGACACCGCGACTATTTTCAGGCAGGAAAAAGTGTGGAAGGTATTGGGGAGATATTGCCCGCGGCCGAAGTGGTGCGGCGGTTTTCTGATGTGTTGTAACGATCGTCACCGACAGACATGACAAGCCACTCCGTCATCCTCGCAGGAAGCGGGGATCCAGTTACAGGGATGTATACCACCGCTGGTGAAAACCCTCCCTGCCGCAAAACGCAAAAACACTCCTGACATCAGGCTGTCAGGAGCGTGCGCGTATAGTGATAGCTCAACCATCCATATCTGGAGAAAAATAATGCTCGACCCAATGAAACAACACGGCGTGTTCAGCTGGAACGAACTGATGACCAGCGACATCGATGGCGCAAAAGAATTTTATTCCGAACTCTTCGGCTGGACACTCGAAGACGTGAAACCGGGAGAGATGGACTACACCCTGGCGAAAATCGACGGCCAGGATGTTGCCGGCATGATGCAGACACCGCCGAAAATCGCTGACATGCCACCCGCCTGGGGCGCCTATGTGACGGTGGATAATGTCGATGAGGCAGCAAAAAAAGCCGAAGCCCTGGGCGGCAAGGTCGTAATGGCACCTGATGACATTCCCGGCATCGGTCGATTCTGCGTCATCGTCGATCCGCAGGGCGCGGTGCTGTCGATGATCACCTATGTCGACAAGCCCATGTAGACAACCGGTTTATCATGAGACGCGCCGACCGCCTGTTTCAGATCGTGCAGTTCCTGCGCAGCCAGCGCGTCACCACCGCGCGCTGGCTGGCGGAGCGGCTGGAGGTTTCCGAGCGTACGATCTACCGGGACATCCGCGATCTGATGAGCAGCGGCGTGCCGATCGATGGCGAAGCAGGCATCGGCTATGCCATCCGCAAGGGCTTCGACCTGCCGCCATTGATGTTCAATCAGAACGAACTCCAGGCGCTGACCCTGGGCGCACGCATCGTCGAAAGCTGGGCTGACCCGGCACTGGCCACGGCGGCGCGGTCACTGCTCAGCAAGGTGGAAACCGTATTGCCCAACGACATGAAGGGCGATATCGACGCGGTGCAGCTTTTTTCACCGATGACCCGCATTCAACCCGACGTGGCTGCCATCATGGCGCTGCTGCGCGCCAGCATCGACGACCGACGCAAGGTATGTTTCCGCTACACCCGCGCAGATGGCACAGGCTCGCAACGCACTGTGTGGCCGCTCGGCCTGTTTTTCTGGGGCAACGTCTGGACACTGGGCGCGTGGTGCGAGTTGCGCGAGGCATTCCGCAGCTTCCGGCTCGACCGGATTAGATCACTGTCACGGCATGGCGAGGTTTATCCGACGCTGCGAGGGCGGACGTTGGACGACTTGATTGCGCA
>CAZQXF010000337.1:0-2732 GCA_964596975.1 uncultured Thiotrichales bacterium
CTTGAGGAAGGGCACGACGCCCTGGCTTTTGCCATTGGTGCCCTTGATGTGCGAGCCCATGCCGCGCACCCGGGTCCAGTCGTTGCCGAGGCCGCCGGCGTATTTCGACAGCAGGGCGTCGTCCTTGATGGAGCTGAAGATGCCGTCGAGGTCGTCGGGCACGGTGGTCAGGTAGCAGCTGGAGAGCTGTGGCCGCAGGGTGCCGGAGTTGAACAGCGTCGGCGTGCTGCTCATGAAGTCGAACGAGGAGAGCAGGTTGTAGAACTCGATGGCGCGTTCTTCCCGGTCGATCTCGTTGATCGCCAGCCCCATGGCCACGCGCATGAAGAAGGCCTGCGGCAGCTCGAAACGGATGTTGTCGGCGGTGTGGATGAAGTAGCGGTCGTAGAGCGTCTGCAAGCCGAGATAGGTGAAATTCTGGTCGCGCTCCGGTTTCAGTGCTGCGCCGATACGCGTGAGATCGTAGCGGGTCAGCTCGGTGTCGAGCAGCTCGAGTTCAGCGCCGCGCTTGATGTAGTTGCTGAAGTAGTCGGCGTAACGTGCTGCCATCTCTTCCTGCGTGGCTTCGGTGTGGATGCCGTCGAGGTAGGTCAGCGCTTCGTGGCGCATATTGTCGAGCAGCAGGCGCGCGGCGACCAGCGAATAGTTGGGGTCACGGTCGATCAGCGAGCGACCGCTCATGACGATGGCGGTGCGCAGATCTTCGTCCTTGATGCCGTCGAAGATATTGCGTGTTGTTTCCTTCAGCAGCAGTGCGGCGTCGACGTTGTCGAGCCCGGCGGTGGCCTCGCCCAGCACTTTCTCCAGCCGCGCCTGATTGAGCGGCTGGCGGCTGCCATCGGCTGCGGTGATGAAGATCTGATCTTCGCTGGGCTGCTGTTCCTTTTGCTGCGCCTTGCGCTCGGCAGCGTGTTTTTCCCGGTAGAGGATGTATTCGCGTGCCACCTTATGCTCGCCGGCGCGCATCAGTGCCAGTTCGACGTGATCCTGAATATCTTCGATATGGACCGTCGAGGTTTCGGGGATGCGGCGGAACAGCGCATCGACGATCTGGCGGGTGAGTTTGTTGACGGAATCGTGAATGCGCGCCGAGGCTGCGGCCTGCCCACCCTCGACAGCGAGAAATGCCTTGGTCAGCGCGACTTTGATCTTGGTGTCGTCGAAGGCGGTGACCTTGCCGTTGCGGCGGATGACGAGATAGCCGCCAGCGCTGGCTGAAGCGTCGCTTTCAGCGCTGTTGCCGGGCTGTGCGGGAATGTTTTGAGCAGGGGTGTTGGTGTCGAGTGTGTCGGCTTGCATGAATCCTCCGTCAATACCTGTATGCGTCCGTGGTGTGGTATGTCTTCCTGATGGCGGATACTATAGGATGTGTTTTGAATGTACGTCAAGCACAACATGATGTGTATATCTCCTGTGGAAAACTGTGTAGATGCTGTGGATAACTATCGCGAAAAGCAGCGGAATCCATGTATAATCGCGGCCTTCGCAGACGTCGGCAGCGCCACATTGTCCCCGCCATCAGCACTGGGGGCGGGATGGCCGCAGCGTCGTGTCTATTACTTCAAAATACAAGAATCAGGGGTTCTGAATGTCTGATACCGAGCGCCGTCTACCGTTTCTGTCTGGTTATGCGCAGCGGGTGGAGTCGCTTGTCGAAGATCGGATGAAGATCGACTTCGAGGCTAGCGCCGCGAGCTTGCGTGGGCTGTTCCTGCGCCATGAGGGTGTCGTGGCATTGCCGGTGACACAGCGGGAACGTCCGGTCGGTTGGGTGAGGCTGCACGATGTGATCGCAACGCCGATCGCTGGCGCCTCGGCAGGGGCGTTGATGCGCCACGGCTGCGAGACGATCGACAGCAATGCCACGGTTGCAGACCTGCTGCGGGATCTCCACGATGGCCGTATCGAGGTCACTGACGCGGGCCTGGTCGTCATCGATGAGAGCGGTTGTTACCTCGGGCGCATCGGTTTGGTCACGCTGCTGCGTTTCATGGCCGGAATTGAAGCGTCGCCAGCGTCCAGAAGTGAGCACTTGCACAATCTTACTGGCGGCTTGCCGGATAAACCCGCGCTGTTGACCCGCACGCAGCAGTTGTTGCGGGAAAAGTCGCTGTTCGTTGGCGCCAGTCTGGATATACGCGGCTTCAATGCCTTTAATGATCGTTACGGCTATGCGCGCGGGGATGAGGTGATTCGTTTCGTCAGTGGCCTGCTGCGCCGTCATCTCGATGCGGAACTCGATTTTGTGGCGTACCTCGGCGGCGACAACTTCACCGTGCTGCTGCGTAGCATGGACTGGTTCGAACGCTGCGAAGCCATTTTGCAGGACTGTGAGGCGCAGGCGCCCGGTTTCTACGATGCCGATGATCGTCGCAAGGGCGGGATCGAGCACTACAATCATCTGGGAGAGCGGATGTTCACGCCGATCTTCAGCCTCTCCATCGGCGTGACCCAGGTCGAGCCCGGCAAGTTTCGTGATCAGCACAGCCTGTTGAAGGCGGTGCGTGAACTCAAGGTTCGGGCCGCCAATGGCGGGGGCAATGCCATTTTCGTCGAGGGGCTCAGTGGCCCGGCGATGGATGGCGTGTTTGGGATCGTCCATCACTGACATCCCGGAGCAGTCAATGATCCGTATCGGCATCGACCTCGGCGGCACCAAAACCGAAATCATCGCGCTCGATGACGTTGGCGCCGAGCTACTGCGGCAGCGCCGAGCGACTCCGGTGGGTGAC
>CAZQXF010000338.1:0-2713 GCA_964596975.1 uncultured Thiotrichales bacterium
ACGACGCTAGCGAGCAACAGCGTGCCGAGGGCATGTGCTGGAAAGCTGCGGACGACCTCTACAACGACGGCCAGGCCTTCAAGATCACCGCCCGGGATGAATCCGGCGTGATTGTCACCCTGCTCGCCGACAACTATTACGGCTACTGCAAGAAGGAGGTCAAGACCCAAATCAGCTTCGCAGCCAACCTCTATGGCCTGGCCGAAGAAGAACATGCCGGTGGCGCGTTGGCATTCAAACGTCGTAATCACGGCGAAGAATACGGCGTCGATAGCGATACCCGTCAACGCGGCTTTGGTTTCAATGAACTCGCCGCCCGCTATGGCGAGATCATGGACGTGCAGCCGGAAGGCTATGGTATCGACAAACGCTACCCCAGCATTTATTACGTGCCGCAGGATCTGCGCATGGATCTGAACAAACAGAAGATCACCTGGTGGCGTGATGACGGTACCAAGGCGCAGATCCGCCTCCAGCCCGGCATCATCTACATGCAGCCCAATGGCTATAAGATCGAGATGAAAAAACATCCCGGCGCGCCCTCCTGGCGGCTGATCGGCACCGAACCCGAAGGCACCTTCTGCCACAAGCCGAGCACCGTGTCCGGCGGTGGCAAATCGGAAATATCCAAGTCACTCAATGATGCGGTCATCTATGGCCCAATGTTCGTCGATGACCTGGAGAAAGACCTGGACCGTGTGCAGGAGATTTTCGACTACGATTACAGCAAACGCTTCAAACCGGGCTTCGAGGATCTCGACAGCGACCCAACCCGTCAACCACTGAACCCGGATCGCAGCCTCGGCTCGTTCATCATGCTGCTGATGCCGTCAGAGCACTGCACCGATGAATACAATGAATGGGTTGGCAGCCTGCCACCGCGCATTCAGGCATTGGCATTTCTGATCAAGCGATTCTACCGCCAGGAGTGGGGCAACAACTGGCGCGAACACCTGTCAGTGGACGAGATCGATGGTCACCCAGGCCACGAGCTGAAGCTGAATGACCGCCACATCGTCGGCACCTACCTGCGGGTGGGGTTCGACACCGACCACAAGTGGCGCACGTTCAAAGTCCGCCAGGATTTCATCGCTGCCGAAAAAATCCAGATGGAAGACGATATCAGCGCCTCGATCGTCGTGCCGGCACGACTGATCACCCGCTGCGGCCCGACGCTCGACCCCGATGCCAGCGTCAAGCTCGTCACCAACTGCGAGAACCGGCTGTTCCAGCGGCCCGACGACGCCATTATCCCCGGCTATGACAAACAGACGGAAAAGGACATGGCTGGCAAAGGCAACTTCATCGCCAACTACGAACCGCTCAAGGGCGACAACCTGGCTGAGGTGGTCGAGGATGTCTTCACCTTCGACAGCTTCAGCGACCCGATGCGCAAGCTGTTGAAAAAAGCGCATAAAAAGGGCAACAAGTACGTTGTCTCCTCGGCGCATCCCCGGCTGGTCGATGGCAAGCCATCGAAGAACCCGCGTTACCTGCAAATCCGTCCGGACCTCGTCAACCCGGTACGCAAGTATGCGGCAATGATGGGGGCCAGACTACAACGCAAGCTGCCGATGGATCAGCTACTCTGCAACCCGGTGGACGCTGTACTCGCCGGTCGGCGCAACAACCCGCCAGAGCCAGGCATCCGACCGCTGGCGGTCTACAACCCGATCCACTACCAGGAGCTGCCTGAACTGTTCATGGATTTCATCTGTTCGCTGACCGGCAAATCACCCAGCACGACCGGTGCTGGCAGCGAAGGGGCACTGACCAAAGGACCATTCAATGCACTGCGGCCCACCGCCGATCTCAACAATGCCCTGGTGTCATTCATCCTGACCGGCTACCCCGGCTTTTCCAGTTCAGCGGGGTACATTGGTCCCAACGTCAAGGTCGAGCACGATGTGAGTCTGCTGATCCCGGAGATCTGGACCCGGCTGAAGGGAAAGGAGCGCGAACCTGACTTCCTCATCGCGCACGAATACCTCGAACCATTGGAAGACTTCCAGTACAAAGGCCGCACGGTACTCGCCAGCCGCCTCGGCTATCGCATTACCGAACGTTTCGTGCGCGATTTCATGGGCAAGATCTTCGACAACCCCAACACCGTGTTCACCGAAGAGATCCTGATGCCGGAAACCCAGGATATGGATTGCTTCGTCGATGGCATCGAGAACATCGTCGAAGCGCAGCGGAAGGTAGCGCAACGCTACATCGACGACGGCAGCATCGATGATGCCTGTCCACCGCTGCGCGCCCTGCTCTATCTCATGGCCGAGGGCCATTTTCAGGGCCGCGACGTGCATGATCCCGAGATTCGCCAGATGTTCACCCGTGAATATTTGCTCGAATCCGACTGGTATCGGGAACGCCTCCAGGTTAAGCAACAGCGTGAAATTGCGCTGTGGCAACGACACATCGCCAGTCTGGAGGCATTCATCGCCAGACCGCACTATGCCGAAGTCGCAAAGCGCATGGCGCTCGAAGCGCGGCTGGAGTGCGCCCGTGGCAAGCTACAACAGGTCGAGTCACAGGAATATCTCGACAATCTCGTCGGTACGATCGGCGCCGACCCGCTGGCACCCGCGCGGGAAGGTCAGCAACAGCAGGAATACATGGAGCGCCGCATCGCCTGAGGCGGGTAGGCTATGTTGTCTCTTGGCAGAAACGAAAAAGGGCTGATCAATCAGCCCTTTTTCTTGCTATCCTC
>CAZQXF010000339.1:0-2709 GCA_964596975.1 uncultured Thiotrichales bacterium
TTGTCGGGATGGTCTTCGGACTACCGCTCGGCACGGTTTACACGGTAGTAGCCGATAAATCCGAGTCATCCTCTACGCTGCAGCCGCTGCCACTCGAAGAACTGCGTACCTTTTCAGACGTGTACGCACGTATCAAGAACGATTATGTGGAATCGGTCGACGACAAGGAAATGATCGAGAACGCTATCCGCGGCATGCTCTCCGGGCTCGATCCCCATTCCACCTATCTGGACAAGGATGAGTTTCGTGACCTGCAGATTGGAACCACCGGCGAATTTGGTGGCCTGGGTATCGAAGTCGGCATGGAAGATGGCTTCGTCAAGGTCATAGCACCAATCGACGACACCCCGGCACAAAAAGCGGGGGTCAAGGCAGGCGATCTGATCATCCGGCTCGACGACGAGCCCGTCAAGGGCATGACACTGAGCGAGGCGGTGGATCGCATGCGTGGCAAACGCGGTTCCGACATTACCTTGACGATTATCCGCAAGGGTGAAGACAAACCACTGAAGATCACCGTCACCCGCGATGTCATCCACGTGAAAAGTGTCAAGAGCCGCATGCTCGATGATGGCCTCGGCTACCTTCGCGTCACCACATTCCAGTCCAAGACAGCCGAATCGCTGAGAAAGGCCATCAAGGAACTGATCAAGAAAAACGAAGGTCCGCTGAAAGGCGCCATACTCGACTTGCGCAACAACCCAGGGGGCGTACTGACCGGAGCGGTCGGTGTATCGGATACCTTCCTGAATGATGGACTGATTGTCTACACCGAAGGTCGTGTCCCGGACTCTCAGTTGCGCTACGACGCAACACCCGGCGACATGCTCGATGGTACTCCGTTGATCGTTCTGGTCAATGCAGGCTCCGCCTCGGCTTCGGAAATCGTCGCTGGCGCCCTCCAGGATCAGAAACGCGCCATCATCGTCGGCACTGACAAGACGTTTGGCAAGGGATCGGTGCAAACGATTCTACCGCTGAAAGGCGATGCCGCGCTGAAGCTGACGACAGCCCGTTACTACACCCCGTCGGGACGCTCGATCCAGGCGGATGGCATTCACCCCGACATCCTGCTCGAGCCGCTGGAAATCAAGAAGAAGAAGACCCGCGAGTTTGATCCGATCAAGGAATCCAACCTCTCTGGTCACTTGAAAGGCATTCTCGAGAAAGAAGCCGAGGATGCCCGCAAACGCGAGCTGGAAAAAGCGAAGAAAGAAGGCAAGGAAAGTGATGCCAGCGAGGATGGTGAAACGCCATTGTACAAGGAAGACTTTGTCCTCTACCAAACACTGAACCTGCTCAAGGGACTGGTTCTGCTGCAGGCTGACAAGAGCTGACAACTTATACGAAACCATAATCCTGACAACCCCGGTTGGCTTCCAACCGGGGTTTTTTTAGGCCCGATGACACCCTGTACACCTATTCGAGGATCATGCAAACGATGAATGGTTTTCGTCATGGCTGACCTTTGGCGCTACACGGCAAGCGCCGGCCTCCTGCTGCTTGCAACCCTGGTTCCATCCAGTGTCCTGGCAGGGAAAATCGCCATCATCATCGATGATATCGGCTACAATCTCAGCGAAGGCAAGGCCGCTGTCCAGCTCGCGCCGGAAATTGCCGTCAGCCTGCTGCCAGCCGCGCCCTTTGCTCTCCGGCTGGCAGACCTGGCCATTGAACATGGCAATGAAATCATGCTGCACCTGCCGATGCAGGCAATGACACGCCGCAAACCCGCAGAACCCCACCAGCTCACGCTGAACATGACGGAACAGGAATTCAAGCAGCGAGTACGCCTCGACCTGGATACCTTCCCACTGGCCACCGGAGTCAACAACCACATGGGAAGCCTGTTGACCCAGCACCCGGGACACATGGCCTGGCTCATGGAGGTTCTCGAGGAACACCCCGGAATGTTCTTTATCGACAGCCGAACCTATTACAAGACCGTGGCCGCCAAGACAGCGGCAGAATACGCGATCCCGCACAGCAGTCGTGATGTTTTTCTCGACCCCGGCAGCGGTGGTATCCGGGTTGTCCGCGAGCAATTGAAAACACTGCTGAAAACCGCGACAGAGAAAGGTTTTGCGCTTGCCATCGGACACCCGCACCCTGCTACAATCAAGGCACTGAAAGCCTTCATTGCACGACTGCCAGCCAGCGGACACGAGCTCGTGCCGGTCAGTCAATTCGTCCAGCAACAGGAGTCGCCGCCATGCCCAGAGTGCTCGTCCCCCTTGCTCAGGGTTGTGAAGAACTCGAAGCCGTAACCATTATCGACCTGCTGAGACGGGCTGGTATCGATGTCATCACTGCCGGCCTCGATGACAAACCCGTCGTGGCTTCACGAAAAACCGTCCTGCTGCCGGATACGACGCTGGATCAGCTCCTCAACGAGACCTTCGACATGGTCGTGTTACCCGGGGGACTGCCCGGCGCCGACAATCTGCGAGATGACCCGCGCATCATCGACCTGCTACGACGTAACTACCAGTCGGGCCATTTCGTTGGCGCCATCTGTGCCGCCCCCAAGGTATTGGCGAAGGCCGAACTGCTGGATGAGCGCAGCGCCACCAGCTACCCGGGTACGCTCGAGTCCCTGCCGGAAACGTCGGTGCGCATCTCCAATGATCCCGTGGTGGTCGATGATCGGATCATCACCTCGCGCGGCCCCGGTACAGCCATGGACTTTGCGCTGACCCTCATTGAAGA
>CAZQXF010000340.1:0-2680 GCA_964596975.1 uncultured Thiotrichales bacterium
TACAATTGCTTGAAACACACCCCGAGCTGGGCCGGATCGTTCCCGAGTTTTCCCGCCCCAGCCTTCGCGAACTTATTCACCCGCCCTTCCGCATAGTCTACCGGCATGAACACGACCGCGTTCAGGTGATTCGGGTGTGGCGTAGCGAGCGTTTGCTACAACTACCAGACGACTCGCCCTGACTCACCCCAAGCAGCTGCCATGCCCTCACCCCTGCTCAGTATCCATCAGCTAGCAGTCAGCTTCCACAGCGAAACTGGCCCAATCAACGCCGTGCGTGGCGTTGATTTCGACCTTCGGCCGGGCGAGCGGCTGGCCATCGTCGGCGAATCGGGCTCGGGCAAAAGCCAGTTGATGAATGCCATGCTCGGGCTGCTGGCAGGCAATGGCAAAGCCAGCGGCAGCGCAACATTCGCTGGCGAGGAGTTGATCGGCGCCAGCGAGCGGCAGCTCAACCGGCTGCGCGGCAGTGACATCGGCATGATCTTTCAAAACCCGATGACCGCTCTGAACCCGTTTCTGCGCATAGGCACCCAGCTGACTGAAGTATTGCGCCAGCATCGCAATATTTCTCGCCGGGCGGCACGCGAGGCCGCTACGGCAATGTTGGAGAGGGTGCGCATCCCTGAGCCTGGACGGCGGCTCAGGCAGTATCCGCATGAACTCTCCGGCGGCATGCGCCAGCGGGTGATGATTGCGATGGCGCTGATCTGCGCCCCCAAACTGGTGATCGCCGACGAACCGACCACGGCCCTGGACGTCACGATTCAAACCGACATTCTGCAACTGCTGGGCGAACTGACAACGGGACAGTCGCTGATCTTCATCAGCCACGATCTGCCACTCGCGGCTGGACTCTGCGATCGTGCTGCCGTCATGTATGCAGGGCGCATCGTCGAACTGGGCAGTATCGATGAGATCTTCCGTCAGCCGGCCCATCCCTACACTCGCGCCCTGCTGCGCGCCACGCCGGGGCAACCGGGTCAGCAGCAGAAAGCGCTCTTCACCATCCCCGGCCAGCCGCCCGATCCAGCGGCATTACCCACCGGCTGCGCCTTTCATCCACGCTGTCAGGCGGCAAGAAAACAATGCCGGGAACAAACGCCCGTACTGCGAGAAATCAGCCCAGGACACTGGAATGACTGCCTGATTGACATTGATCCTTGAGATTTACCCCACCGAGCCAATATTCTGTAGCATCACCGCCAACTCCGGGAGCAGCACCATGACCCATGCCAACGTCAGCAACCCATCACACTGGTTTCACGACCCCAATGGCTGGTTCCACCGCATCTTCGTGCGCGAGGCCATTTTAAGTTCGCTGCTCATCCTCTGTTTCATCGGCGTGGCGTATACCAATTTCGCCTCATCGAAGAGCTATAGCTACTGGCTCTGGATGGTACCGGTGTTCGCCGTAGCCGCCATTATTTCCGAATGGTCACGCTACAAGCGGCAGGAGATCGACGGTCTGCACTTTTTGCGTCAGCAACTGCTGCACTGGGGCGCCGTGTTCATCGCCATCAAAACGATTTTCATGCTCCACGATATTGGCCGACTCAACAACGACGCGACCGCGCTGGCATTGATGGTGACCCTGTCGTTGTCCACCTTTCTCGCTGGCGTCTATATCGGCTGGCGCTTTCTCGTGCTCGGCCTGTTCATGACACTGGCGACGCTGCTGGTGGCGTGGCTGGAGGCATGGATCTGGGTGCTGATTCCAGCAGCCATTGGCATCGTGGCGATTGGTGTGCTGGTGTCGGTACATGAATTCCGCAAACTGACGCAGCCAAGCTAGACCGTTTTGATCGCCAGATCTTCCAGCGAACCCGCCGCCACCCGCAGGCGGCGCGCTACCTCCTTGAGCTGGGCGATGATTTCACGCTGCGCCAGATATGCCTTGACCTCATCCTGCTGCAGATGCCCTGCGGCCACGCTGGCGCACTGTTGCACCACCTCGTCGTACCAGACGTAAATCTCATTGACGACACGAACAATTTCCACCGTGCTGCGTTCGGCGAGAAACTGAAACCCCTCAGCCAATGCCATCGCCATGTCACCGAGCATATCGACAATGGGCGCGTGGCTGGGTGGGCATTGCACACGATAGACCAGCAATTCAACTGCAAAATGGCGCACGCTCAGTGCCACCCAGTCGAGCTGATCGACAATCCGGTAGATCGCCTCACGGTCATACGGCGTGATCAACACATCGAGCAACTCACGCATATTGCGGTTCTTCAGCGTCCGGCAGCGACGTTCATCCTCGGTGATCCGCTTCAGCGCGACCAGGTCATGTTGCTGACAGGCACGACAGAGGTCGAGCACCGTATCACGCGCCGCCTGCGCCTGCTCCCCCAGCGCGGCATTGAAATCCACCTCGCGCGGCAAAATGTATTTTTGGATGAACCCCACTACAAACCCCCTCCGAGCAATCGCAAGATCACCCAGCAATAAACCCACCCCAACAGCATAGAGACCGGGACATTGAGCAGCCAACCACCCGCAATGCCCGCCGCCGTGGCCCAGCGCACGCGACGCGGATTGTCGGCAGCGCCACTGCCCAGCAAGGTGGCCGTGACCACCTGAGAGGTGGAGGTCGGTGCGCCGATGACAGTGGCTATCGTATTGACCAGCGCTGAACCAACCTGGTCCACCACCGAATGCAGCAACCGCACCCGAA
>CAZQXF010000341.1:0-2643 GCA_964596975.1 uncultured Thiotrichales bacterium
TTCGGGTCGTCGTGTCGGTCGTAGTAGTGAATCGTCAATAATCCAGTAACCGCCCCATGAATCAGCATTTTGAGCTTCTCCTGTATTACCTGAAGTCCGTTAAACGTTACCCGTGGACAACCTTCTACGTCTCCGCGACGGTGATGTTTCTAGGCTGGATAGCCGTGATCACGATGTCGGACAGCTATCGTGCCCAATCCACGCTGTATGTACCCAGCGAGTCTATTCGAGAGCCTTTGCTCAAGGGGCTGGCCGTTGATGGCCGCAGCGCCAAGGCCACAGCGGTGGTCATACAGCATACCTTGCTCAATCGGCAGAATCTGTTGTCGATTCTGGAGACCGATGATCTTGGCTTCAACATCAAGAATGAGAAAAGCCGTGAGGCAATCGCCCAGTATCTCATGAAGGAGGTGTGGGTAGCAGGGGATCCAAAAACGAATATTTACAGCATTACCTATTTTGATGGCAATCCGGAAAGGGCAAAACGCGTGGTTGCCGCGCTGACCAACCGCTTTATCGAAGCGTCGAGTAGTGACTCGCTGAAAGACTCTGTCGCCATGGAGCGTTTTCTGGCGCAAGAGAAGGAGCGCTATTGGCAACTGCTCTCATCGGAGCGCGAAAACCTGGCTACGTTCCGCAAACGGTATCGTCAGGTACTGCCAGCCGCTGGTGAGAGTTACTACTCCGAGCTTGCATCGTGGAAAGAGTCACTGAACAAGGCAAGGCTGGAACTCGATGAGTCTACCCGTCGACTCGAAGCGCTGGAAGCCCAGAAGAAAAAGGGGCGATCATCCGCCGGGGGCGTCACCATCAACGATGAGCTGGCGAGACTCAAGCGTGAGCTGGCAAGTATTCGCTTGAAATATACCGAGTTCCACCCCGATGCGATGGCGCTGGCCGAAGAGATCAATGTATTGCGCGAGCGCAAGAAAAAGTTTGGCGGTAACTATGTTGTGAAGTCGGCGCAATCGGGCAGCCGGGTATCGCGAGGTGGAACCACGCAAAACCTGGCCGTTGCGATCGCCAAGGCCAAAGGTGATGTGGAGGCTCTGCGGGTGCGGGTGGCGTCATACGAGCGCATGGTACAAGACCTTGAATCCAAGGTGACGATCGTGCCGCGTGTTGAATCGGAGCTTGCCATCATTGAACAGCGGTATGCGGCCTTGCAAAAAACCTATGATGACATTGTCAGCCGCTATGAGGCCGCGCTAATGACCAACCAAGTGGATCGGGATGCCAATATCGCCAAGGTTGAAGTGGTCGAGGTGCCCTCAGTGTCATCGTTGCCGGTAGGTCCCAAGCGGCTCAAGTTGATCATGGCGATGACTGTACTTGGCATTGTTGCCGGTATTGCCGTTGCGGCATTTCGCTCTCGTCAAAAGCATGTGGTCAGTTCGATTCGGGAATTACGCAGGCAGATCGAGCTGCCGGTATTGGGTGCGGTATCGATGTTTGAAACCAGGGAGGTGATTGCCAAACACCGCGCAGAAACGCTCAAGCTGGTCATGGCCTGGGCTGTACTTGGCATGGCCGCGCTGTTCCTTGCCGTGTTGTATCGGCACAGCGTCTGAAGCAGCCGCCTGAATCCATAGCAATATAACCGAGATATTACATCATGAGTGTCTTTTCAGAACTGATAGCACAACAGCCGGGAGAGCAAGTGCCTGCCGATACCGATGATGTCAACGACATCATGGGGGTAACCACTGACCGCAGCCAACGTCGGGCGCAAGCCATGCGAAACCGGGCGGCTATGCCACAGCCTATTTCAGTGCCGACGCTGCGGCTCAATCTTGAGCGCCTGGCGCGTCTGGGCATGGTGACACCGGGGCTGGAAAATGCACGTGTTGTCGAAGAGTATCGCTATATCAAGCGTGCACTGCTTTCGAGTGTTTTCGATGCTGGGAGTGATGTGGTGCATCCCAATGTCATCGTCGTGACCAGCAGCCTCCCGGGTGAGGGTAAAACCTTCAATGCGATCAACCTGGCGTTGAGCGTCTCGATGGAACGTGATCATCACGTACTCCTGGTCGATGGTGATATCGAGCGTGCAGGATTGTCGCGAACGCTGGGCGTTTCGAAACGCGCCGGGCTGTCGAATTATCTGCTCGATGACCGCACCTCGTTGATGGACACCATGTTCAAGGTGGACGGGGTCGATCGCCTGCGTGTGCTGCCCGCCGGCCCCTTGCGCCACGACGCCTCCGAACTGCTGGCCTGCAGCCGCATGAAGGCGTTTGTCGAAGAAACCGCCAGCCGCTATGCCGACCGTCTTGTCATTATCGATTCCTCACCGTTGTTGGCGAGTTCGGCGGCGCGGGTATTGGCTGAATTGGCTGGTCAAGTCATCGTGATCGTTGCCGCCGATGAGACATCGATGAGCAGTGTCGATGAGTCGTTGAAAAATATCCCCGAAGACAAGCCGGTGCGGCTGATTCTGAACAAGACGAAAAAATCCGATCGTGATAACGAGTATCGCTACGGTTACTACAAACCGAGTGAAGGAAGCTGAGGCGAGGGTATCGTGGCATTGCTGTTCTGGATTGCATTGGGGGCCGTTGGCTATACCTATGTGGGATATCCGCTTGGGTTGATGCTGCTGGCGAGGCTGAAAGCCAAGGGCACGCAAGTCGCGGCTGCGAA
>CAZQXF010000342.1:0-2615 GCA_964596975.1 uncultured Thiotrichales bacterium
GCTCAAACTGGCGACACTGCGCGAAATATTTTTTCGCAGTGCCAGCGCATCGGCACGTGACAGCTACGAGGCGTTGCTCGCCTGTGAATCGTGGACACCACCACTCGCTGACTTGAAACCCGCTGTAGGGGGAAAACAATAATGACACTGTCTGCACTGCGCCAGGCCGACATACTGCACGGCCCCGAAGGGCTGCAACGGCTTGCGCCGCAATGGATCGCACTCGACAGGGAAAATCCCGAAGCACCTTTCTATACCAGCCATGCCTGGCACGCTGCCTGGTTACATGAGCTGGAACCGGAAGCCGGCAGCGTCATGTTTATTGCCTTGCGGGAGCGGGAAAGACTGGTCGGCGTCATGCCGGTACTCAGCAGCGACCAGCCTGGCAAGCGTTTACAACCACGGGTAATGGAAATCCCCCGCCGCAGTGGCATGGACCTCAGCGCCCCCATCATGGCGGCTGACCAACAACTGCATGAGTGGTGGCCGCTGCTGCGTAAAACACTCAAGGCTGCTGGGCACTCACCATTCATCATCAAAATGACCGGGGCACTGCTTCAGTCTCCACAGCAAAAAGCACTCCAGGGCCTGGAAGAAAAAATCATTACCCGGCTGCAAAACCATTCCTGCTGGTTCGACTGCCGTCAACCCCACCAAGCCATTCAGGCCGAATATTCCACCCGCCTGAAAAAGATACTTCGCCGCGGCGCGCGCAAGCTGGCGGCATCGGGAGAAATAAAACTCAAATCCTGGTCGGGGCAGGAAGCGAAAAAGCACGCCTATCCTGTTTTTCTGCAACTGGAAGCCTCGGGCTGGAAAGCCGAATCCGGCACGGCACTGGCACTCGACGAACGGGCCAGGCGTTTCCACGAAGCCTTCCTTTTCAATCCAGACGCAACATTCCAGCCGCAGATCAACCTGCTCTACGCTGGAAACGAAGCCGTGGCGGGACAGCTTTGCGTCCGCCAGGGTAATACCATCAGCCTGTTGAAGATCGCCTATGCGCAGGAAATGGCGCGCTTCTCTCCAGGCTCGGTACTGCTCGACAAGCTGATAGCGGCATGCTGCGACGATCCGCAGATCGACACCATCAGCCTGATCACCGGTCAGAAATGGATGGAAAACTGGAACCCACAAAAGAGCGATGTCGGCGATATCTGGCTGTTCGACCGCAGCCTCAGCGCCCGGCTGGCGCGCGGGGCTGCCGGATTGCGCGACCGCTTGCGGCAATTGAGGGCCAGCGCCTGATGCGCGTCGAGCCGACAGTGACGCTGTTCCCGGCTGGCAGCCAGGAGCATCTTGCCGATCTGGCCACCTTGAAAAAACGTGGTCTGGCGCTGGCACATGACCATGCAAGCTGGCCGCTACACAACACGACCGCCCGCTGGCTATGGGTGCGCGTGCGCGACGGCAATATCCTGCTGAGTGGCTTCGCGGTCGAACTGCATCGCAGCCGCGCCATGCCAGGGATGCGCATTGGCCGGATCAGGCGCTTTGGATCTGCCCTCCATCACGCACTTTCTCCTGTCGCGGCTGACCTGCTCAGCGCCACAGCCCGGCAAATTCCCCGGCTGTTGCGCCTCGACGTGGAGATCTTCGACATCGACGGGAAACAGCGGGAGCTGCTGGCTGCAAACCTGCGCCAAAGTAACTGGAAACCAGCAGCGAACGAGGCGGGTTACCGCGAAACACTGCGGCTGTCGCTCGCCAATACCACGGAAGTCGCACTGCTGAGCAATTTCAATAGCCGCACCCGCCGCAATATCCGCAAAACCCTGCGCGAGTCGGCATTGCGCTTCGCTACAGTGACCGCGCCGCAATACAAGCAGCAACTGCATGACTTGCACCAGGCGAGCTTCGCCCGCAGCGGCGGCAATGCACCCGCACTGGATGTCACCGGCATGCTCGCCGATGCCTATGAGCAACGACACTCCATCCTGCTGGGTTGCTTCGACCAACGGCAACAACCCCCACACGACCTGATAGCCTTTGCCTGGATTACCGCACAGGGCGATCACGCCGTCTATGCCCATGCCGGCGCAAAACGGATCGCCAGCAATATCGCCCCCGGCGCGGTCATCATGTGGGAGGCGATTCGCTGGGCGCGCGACCGCGGTTTCGACTGGTTCGACCTGGGTGGCGCCACCGTTCCCAATGCACAAGCGGATGACCCGCTGGCAGGCATCACCGCCTTCAAGCGCGGCTTCAGCACCGACCACATCGAGGTGGCCACGACGCTGAGCTATTGCCCTTCCCCCCTGCTCGCCAGCATGCTCGACCACGGCCGACGCCTAGCCCGCATTTCTCACCGGGTGGTGAGATGATCGCGCAGGGCTTTGAATCTACAAGGGATTTTGCGAAGGAGCGGAATAACAGTGTGTATTTCCGACTGAGTAAAACCCCTTGTAGATTCAAAGAACAAGCGAGGGCTCGTCAATCCGGTGAGAAATGCGGGCTAATCACAGCGCTTGCCCGCCGCCATTCGGCAGAGGCCATGTCATGACCCACCAGCTTGCAACTGACGACACGAGGTTTGAAGCAGCGCTGCCCGACTTCTCCATGAACCGCCAGTTCCTGCGCAGCAGCGGCAGCGGCCCTGCACTGCGCATCGGTAT
>CAZQXF010000343.1:0-2607 GCA_964596975.1 uncultured Thiotrichales bacterium
CGGCCGTCACCAAAGTCAGTCCGGCCGGGGATTTCTGGGAGGCCGAGCCGGAGCATCAGGATTATCTCGAACGCTATCCCGGTGGCTATACCTGCCACTTCCCCCGCGCGGACTGGGTGTTGCCGGATTGATGCGCATTGGTCTGGGAGGTGGGTGCCACTGGTGTACAGAAGCAGTATTTCAAGCACTACACGGTGTTGAAAAAGTTGAGCAGGGCTACATTCGTTCCACGCTGCCACACAATGACTGGTCCGAAGCTGTCATTGTGCATTACGATCCGGCGCTGATAGCGCTGCATACCCTGATTGAAGTACACCTGCATACGCATTCGGCGACGAACCGGCATGCACTGCGCAATAGATATCGCAGTGCGGTGTATGCTTTCGACGATGACCAGATCAGGGTGGTGCGGGCTGTGATGAATGCGTTGCAGGATGGATTTGAGTCTGATTTGGTGACGGAAGTGTTGCCGTTTGTCGCCTTTCGTCCCTCTCCTGAACGCTGCCGGAACTACTATCGCAAGCATCCCGATGTTGCGTTTTCCCAACGGTATATCATGCCCAAATTGGCGTGGATTCGCCGTAATATCACCTTCGAATGGAGCTGAAAGATCGACACCGAACAACAAAGCCGTGATGTGTTCTGGATGCAGCGCGCATTACAACTGGCGCGACAGGCAGAGGCGATGGGCGAAGTGCCGGTAGGTGCTGTGGTTGTGTTCGATGGCGAGGTGATTGGCGAAGGTTTCAACCAGCCGATCGGTAGCGATGACCCTTCGGCGCATGCTGAAATCATGGCATTGCGGGCCGCAGGGAAGTGCATGCAGAACTACCGACTGCCCGGCACAACGCTCTATGTGACACTCGAACCGTGCACGATGTGCGCTGGTGCAATCATTCATGCACGAATCGAGCGTCTCGTGTTTGCCGCGGCAGACCCGCGTACCGGTGCTGCGGGAAGCGTCTATGATGTTCTTGCGGATGCACGCCACAATCATCGTGTGATGGTCGAGGGTGGTTTGATGGCTGCCGAGAGCGCGGTGATGCTGAAAGCCTTTTTCAGGGCGCGGCGCTGACGGCTCTGCTGTCAATGGCGCCAGACACGAAGGGCGGGAAAAATTTCAGTACAACTGGCAATGACATTCAAACTGATTTTTGCAATGATTCGTCGCCAGACTCTTTCGCCTGGATGCGTAAATGAAATCTCTGTTGACGTTCTTGCTGTTCGCCTTTTTTCCGGTCTTCGCTGTCGCAGCCGAGGCTGAACCCCAGCACCTTGATTTGACCGCCCACTGGGTGGGTATCACTGCGCTCGTGCTGTTTGTCCTCGCCTATGTACTGGTCATGGCGGAAGAGTTCACCCATTTGCGCAAGTCCAAGCCGGTGATCATCGCTGCCGGCCTGATCTGGGCGATCATTGGCTGGATCTATGTGCAAAACGGTATTCCCCACGAAGCCGAGCATGCGGTTCGTCACAACCTGCTCGAATATGCCGAGCTGATGCTGTTCCTGCTGGTGGCGATGAGCTACATCAATGCGATGGAAGAGCGCCGTGTGTTCGACGCTTTGCGCGCATGGCTTGTGCGTAGTGGTTTTGGTTTTCGGTCGCTGTTCTGGATCACGGGAACGTTGGCGTTCTTCATTTCGCCGGTTGCGGACAACCTCACCACGGCGTTACTGATGTGCGCGGTGGTGCTCGCGGTTGGTGGCGACAACAGCCGGTTTGTCACACTGGCCTGCATCAATATCGTGGTCGGTGCCAATGCGGGGGGAGCATTCTCGCCGTTTGGCGATATCACGACGCTGATGGTGTGGCAGAAGGGCATCGTCGACTTCTGGACCTTCTTCGCCTTGTTCATTCCGGCAGCAGTCAACTTTCTGGTGCCGGCCGTGATCATGCATTTCGCGGTGCCGAACGTGAAGCCTGATGTATCGGATGAACCGGTTCCGATGCAACGCGGTGCGCGTCGAATCATTGTGCTGTTTCTGCTGACGATTGCCACGGCAGTGTCGTTCCACAACTTTCTGCATCTGCCACCGGTGATCGGCATGCTGACAGGGCTGGGATACTTGCAACTGTTCGGCTTTTACCTCAAGAAATCGATTACGAAGGATGTGTCTGGCCGTCCTGACAATGCCGAGCACGATGGGCAGATGGGGTCGCCCGTTGCCTTCGATGTATTCTCGAACGTCGCGCGCGCCGAATGGGATACCTTGCTGTTTTTCTATGGCGTCGTTCTCTGCGTTGGTGGCCTGGGATTTATCGGCTACCTCAGCATGGCGTCGGAGCTGATGTACACCGGCTGGGGGGCGACCAGTGCCAATATCGCTGTCGGGATCTTGTCCGCCATCGTCGATAACATCCCGGTCATGTTTGCGGTGTTGACGATGAACCCCGATATGTCCACCGGACAATGGTTGTTGGTCACGTTAACTGCTGGTGTTGGTGGTTCGCTGCTGTCGATCGGCTCGGCGGCTGGCGTCGCACTCATGGGGCAGGCACGCGGCAAATATACCTTTTTTGGGCACCTCAAGTGGGCGCCGGCCATTGCCTTGGGTTACGCAGCCAGTATCGCTGTCCACATGATGGTCAACAGCCGCTATTTCA
>CAZQXF010000344.1:0-2598 GCA_964596975.1 uncultured Thiotrichales bacterium
GCGTTTCAGCGGCAATCTGAGCAGTTACGGTTCTATTTTTCTACCTACTGAATAGCAACACTTCACTTTGAGCAAGATGCTTATATTCGGTATTGATGTCAGTCGTTTCCGCTCGGGGTTCGGTCGCATGGCGGACGCAAGGTGTTCCTGCCAGCGCCAAACGGTATGTAACGGAAATATATTGAACTTTGTCTCAACTAGTTGTCGAAATTCTGGTGCAAGAAGAGTAGAATGCGCCGCCATTTCCAGTCCCG
Organism: uncultured Thiotrichales bacterium; assembly: GCA_964596975.1. Taxonomy (GTDB): domain Bacteria; phylum Pseudomonadota; class Gammaproteobacteria; order UWMA-0217; family UWMA-0217; genus JALSHZ01. The sequence goes on from CAZQXF010000344.1 coordinate 255, forward strand.
GCCAGAGCACCACCACAAGCGCTCTGGGTCGGCACGCTGGGAAGCTGTGATGCAGGGGGCTGATCTTGTTTGACTGAGGTCGGCGCAGGCATCGTGACCATACTGGATCCAACCGAGTAATCTGAAAACAGGGGAGTTCAATCATGTTGACCGAGAAGGAGCTGCTGAAACAGCCCAAAAAGAACTACATGAACGACGAGCAACTGGCGTTTTTCAAGAATCTGCTGCTCAAGCAGAAAGCGGAACTGGTTGACAGCCTCAAAGAGACCAACAGCCATCTGCGCAATCAGGAACGAGAGGCTGATGAAAACGACCGTGCAACGCTTGAAGAGGAGCGCTGGCTGGAGCTCCGCATTCGCGAGCGCGAAGGCAAGTTGATCAAGAAAATCGACGAGGCCCTGCACCGCATCGAAGAGGGCGAATACGGTTATTGTGAGGATACCGGTGAGGAAATCGGTCTGGAGCGGCTGCTGATCCGCCCGACGGCGACGTTGACCATCGAAGCCAAGCAACGTCGTGAAAACATCGAACGGGCGTTTGTCGACAGCTAACACACACCAGACTTCATCGTCGTTTATTCCTGTAATCGCGGTATCAGCATCGCCAGGTTGCAGGGTTTGCTGCGATTGTCGAGCAGCGGCTCGATGATTCTGCTCCAGCCGGTACGGCAGGCGCCACTGGAACCGGGCAGGCAGAACAGATAAGTGCCATTGGCGACGCCGCCAAGGGCGCGGGATGCCAGCGTCGAGGTGCCAATCTCTTCATACGACAACATTCTGAACAACTCTCCAAAGCCTTCCAGCCGCTTGTCGAGCAAGGGGGCAATCGCATCAGGTGTACCATCACTGCCAGTGACGCCCGTACCGCCGGTTGTGAGGATGACATGGATGTTCGGGGCGGCAATCCATGATGAGACCTCAGCCCGAATCTGGTAGATGTTGTCCTTTACGATCTTCTTGTCGAGCGCACAATGACCTGCCTCGGTCAGTAGGCGTTGCAGCAGATTTCCCGATACGTCATCGGCTTCGCTACGAGTATTGGAAACCGTGAGGACGGCGATATTCAGGGAGATGAAACTTCGTTTTTCTGGCATGATGGTTCGTTCTCATCGTTGTTGATGTGTCGCATAGTATAGAACCCCATGGCTTCGGAACGTATCCAGAAATTGCTGGCGTCAGCCGGTCTTGGCTCACGCCGTGAGGTCGATCGCTGGCTGCAGGAAGGCTTGATCTCAGTTAACGGTGTGAAAGCCAAACCCGGAGACCGTGCGTCTCTGAAGGACAAGATCCGTGTCAAGGGGAGGTTGCTGCATCTTAACGCGAATGCCTTGAACAAGGTGCGCGTGATTGCCTATCACAAGCCTGTCGGTGAAATCGTGGCCCGGCGCGATCCGGATGGGCGCACCGATGTTTTTTCGCAGCTGCCAAAACTCAAGCATAGTCGCTGGGTGGCCGTCGGGCGACTCGATATCAATACGTCGGGCTTGCTGCTGCTCACTACGGATGGTGAGTTGGCAAACAAACTGATGCACCCATCATCCGAGATTGAGCGGGAATACGCTGTCAGAGTGCTTGGTGAGGTGCCGCCAGATGTCCTCGAGATGCTTACCGCTGGTGTCGAGCTGGAGGATGGCATGGCCGCTTTCGATTCTGTGGCGGATGCCGGCGGAACCGGCGCCAATCATTGGTATCACGTCGTATTGCGGGAAGGTCGAAAGCGCGAAGTAAGGCGATTGTGGGAGGCGCTGGGCTTTCAGGTCAGCCGTCTGATTCGGGTGCGCTATGGTCCGGTCGTACTGGGGCGCCGCCTGCGCCCCGGCAAATGGCGGGATCTGGAGCCGGCAGAGTTGCAACAGCTCTATCAGGCGGCATCATTGCCCGTTCCCGAGGTTCAGCGGCCACCTTCGAGAAAGCGCCAGCGGCGGCGTTAGTCGCTATTTTTGCGGCAGTTTATGCCGCTGACACCCCGGCTGTCCGGGCTGAGGAAGTAGAGATAGGGGGCGATCACCGATTCCGGTTTCGGGTTCTTGCTCCAGTCTTCGCCGGGAAAGTTCAGTCGGCGCATCTGCGTGTCGACCACTCCGGTATCGACTGCATTGAAGCGGATGGGTGTCTCGGTATCGTATTCATCCGCGAGAATTTTCATCATCGCTTCCAGCCCGGCTTTGGCGATGCCGAAGGCGCCGGCGTAAGCAACATCGTGTGCATGGGTCGAAAACACAACCGTCGGATCGTCGGACTTTTCCAGTAGTGGCAGCATGGCCTGGGTCAGCATGAATGGCGCATGCAGGTTGACCATCATGACCTCCTGATACAACTTCATGTCGTAGTGCTGGAAAGGTACG
>CAZQXF010000345.1:0-2585 GCA_964596975.1 uncultured Thiotrichales bacterium
CAGAACCGATAAAGGGTTGATTTGGCAATACGACGCGCGTATTATCCGCGCTCCTATTTCTGGTGACCACTGCAGGAGTGAATCGTTGGCTAACTCTGCCCAAGCACGGAAACGTGCTCGTCAAGCTGTAAAACATCGTGTGCACAACATGGCACTGCGCTCTCGCATGCGCACTTACGTGAAACGTGCCCATGCGGCCATTGAATCCGGTGACAAGGAGAAGGCGACCGCAGCATATGCTGAAGTCCAGTCGGTACTCGATTCATCAGTCGGCAAAGGGCTGATTCATGCCAACAAGGCCGCACGCCAGAAGAGCCGCATGAGCGCCCAGATCAAGGCACTGTAAAAGCGGCGAAGCAAGAAATTCGCAAAAGGCCGACTCCTCGGAGTCGGCCTTTTTTGTCGCCCTCATGACGCTCGACGGAGGCTACAACAGACTGAGGTTGTCCCGATGAATGATCTCGACCTCGTTGATGTAGCCCAGGATTTTCTCGATCTGGTCACTGCTCTTGCCAATGATACGGCTCGCTTCTTCCGCGCTGTAGTTCACCAGCCCCAGCGCAACCTGGCTGCCATCAGGTGCCACACAGCCGACCAGATCACCACGCTGAAATGCGCCTTCCACTCGGGCCACGCCAACCGGCAGCAAGCTGCGGCCTTCCTGCCGCAACGCTTGCGCGGCACCTTCATCAAGCCAAAGCCTGCCCTGCTGCTTGAGCTGATTCGCTATCCACTGTTTTCGTGCCGCAACCGGCGGGTTGCTGGCACGCAGCCGCGTCCCCAGATGTTCGCCACTGGCAACCCGCAGAATCGGGTTATCCTCACGCCCATTGGCGATGATCGTGTGCGTACCGGAACGCGCGGCCTTTCGCGCCGCCAGCACCTTGGTCGTCATGCCGCCGCGACTCAGCTCCGAGGCCGCATCGCCCGCATACTCCAGTAACAAAGGGTCGGTTGCATCGGCTTCAGCAATCAGGGTTGCATCGTCATGGGTTTGCGGGTTCTTGTCGAACAGACCCTGTTGATCGGTGAGAATCAGTAGTACATCGGCCTCGACCAGGTTCGCCGCCAGCGCTGCCAGGGTATCGTTGTCACCAAAACGGATCTCGCTGGTAGCCACCGTATCGTTCTCGTTGACGACGGGAATGGCATGATGCGCCAGCAACGTCCTGAGTGTACTGCGCGCATTGAGATACCGCTTGCGATTGGTGAGGTCGTCATGCGTCAGCAGGATCTGCGCACTGTGCAGGCCATGCGACTGAAAGAACTGTTCGTAGGCATTGATCAGACGCATCTGCCCCACTGCGGCAGCCGCCTGCAACTCCGGAATCGCATGAGGGCGCCGCTGCCAGCCCAGCCGGCTCATGCCAGCAGCAACCGCGCCTGACGACACGACGACCACCTCTTTACCCTGTTCCCGCAGCGAGGCAATTTGCTCGGCCCACTGTGCAATCCCTTCCATGTTGAGACCAGCACCATCGTTTGTCAGCAGCGCGCTACCGATCTTGATGACCCAACGACGGGCGTTGGCAATGCGCTCATCCATCCCATACCTCCTGCTTCAGGTGCCGCAGAATGTCATGCACCAGCGCCTCGGTGCCAAAACCGGTAGCCGCGGAAATGCTGTAACACGGCGCTTCCCAGCCCAGCGCATCGATAATCTGCTGGCGCAAGGCATCACGCTCCTGCTCAGGGATCAGATCCATCTTGTTGAGCAGCAACCAGCGCGGCTTCTCCATCAGCCCAGGGTCGAAACTGGCGAGTTCCTTTTCCAGCATCCGCACCGCTTCGACCGGCGCCTGCGACGGATCAGGAGGCAGTACGTCGACCAGGTGCAGCAACAACCGCGTGCGCTGCAGGTGCTTGAGAAACTGGATGCCCAGCCCTTGGCCTTCGGCAGCCCCTTCGATCAGGCCGGGGATGTCGGCGATGACAAAGGACTCATGCGGATAAGGTTTCACCACACCAAGATTCGGGTGCAACGTGGTAAACGGATAGTCCGCCACCTTGGGCCGCGCCGCCGACACCTGGCGGATCAGCGTCGACTTACCCGCGTTGGGCAGACCCAGCAGACCCACATCAGCGAGCACCTTCAGTTCAAGCTGCAACTGCCTCGACTCGCCTGGCGAACCATCAGTCTGTTGTCGCGGCGTTCGATTGACCGAGCTCTTGAAACGCGTATTGCCAATGCCGTGATAGCCACCCTGCGCCACCAGCAGTTTCTGGCCGGCTTCGACCACATCCCCGATCACCTCGCCGGTATCGGCATCCGAGACAATCGTCCCGATCGGCACCGGGATCAGCAGATCTTTGCCGGCACGCCCGGTACAGTTTCGCCCAGCGCCATTCTTGCCACGCTCGGCCACATAACGGCGCGCATGCCGAAAATCGACCAGCGTGTTCAGGTTTGGGTCGGCGACAACATAAACAGAGCCACCATCACCGCCATCACCGCCATCGGGGCCGCCAAATTCGATATATTTTTCACGCCGAAAGCTGACGACACCATTGCCGCCATCACCCGCTTTCACTGTGATTGTCGCTTCATCAACAAATTTCATAACTTGGCTTGCCCGCGATCGGGG
>CAZQXF010000346.1:0-2585 GCA_964596975.1 uncultured Thiotrichales bacterium
GCTGGTCAGCGAAACGATGCGACCATTGACCTTGGCGCCCCGACAGCGGTGTCCCACCTCTGTATGCACTGCATAGGCAAAATCCAGCGGGGTTGCACCGCGTGGCAATTCGATGACATCCCCGCGCGGTGTGAACACGAAAACCCGATTGGCATAGATTTCGGTGCGGAAGTCTTCCAGCAGTTCTTCGTTCGAATCGCTATGCGCATCCAGCAGCCCCCGCAGGGAGTTGACGACCTTTTGCAGCGCCGGATCCTGGGCTTTGCCTTCTTTGTAGATCCAGTGGGCCGCGACGCCCTGTTCGGCAAATTCATCCATGCGCTGGGTGCGAATCTGTATTTCTACTGGTTTGCCACCGTCACCAACGACAACGGTGTGCAGTGATTGATATCCGTTGGGCTTGGGGTTGGCGATGTAGTCGTCGAATTCTTTGGGAATCGTTTTCCAGTGCGTATGGACAATCCCAAGGGTTGCATAACACTGGCTCACATCGTCGACAATCACGCGCAACGCGAGAATATCGAATAACTCGTCAAGCTCGACGCCCTTGCGCCGCATCTTCTTCCAGATGCTATAGATATGCTTTGGACGTCCACTGATCTGCGCAGGAATGCCTGCTGTTGTCAGCAATGCTTGCAAGTCGCTGCGAAACTGTTCGATATAGGCTTCACGGTCGGTTCGCCGCGCTTCAAGTCCCTTGGCGATCCGCTTGTAGCTGATGGGGTCGAGGTAACGGAATGCCAGATCCTCCAGCTCCCATTTCAGCGCTGAGACACCCAATCGATTGGCCAGTGGTGAGAAGACCTCCAGTGTCTCACGCGCGATGCAACGCCGATCGTGATAATCGCTTTTGGCCAACAGCCGCAGTCGCTCCAGCCGATAGGCGAGTTTGATGAGCACCGCACGCACATCGTCCACCAGGGCCAGCAACAGGCGGCGCAAACGCTCTGCCTGTTCCTCGCTTTTCCAGTCGTCAGTTGAACAGCCCGGCAGCGCGTTCAGTGTGCGGACGTTGCGCACTAGGCTCGCCACCTGCTCGCCGAATTCACTGGCGATCTCCTGTTCGGCTAATACATCGCTGAGGCGGCGGTCGGCGAGCAATGCGGCGATCAGCATGTCCTCATCGGCATGAACCGTTTGTAGCGTCGCCACGACATCCTCGCCATGTGGCAGGTTTTCGTCGATCTCCACTTCACGAGCGCGCAGCGCCAGCGCACGCCGATAACGCTCACCCACAACACATGAACTTAATGTATTACTTGAAGTTACCATATATTTTTCTTAAGTTACCGGATGATATGACGAGGTCTTAACGTTAAATATTGAATGGATGATCTCCTGTACAAACGCAGCAAATAAACGCATAGTGATACCAATCAGGTAGAATCCCGCCACACGCGGCAGCAAAGCAATCAGTATCCGGACACACCTCCATGACCTCAAACACCGTCACCATTACCGACAACCGCAGCGGCAAATCGGTTGAACTGCCAATCATCGAGGGTAGCGACGGCTACCCGACCATCGACATTCGCGCATTACATCGGCTGATGGGATTCTACACCTACGATCCTGGCTTCATGTCCACCGCCAGCTGTTCCAGCGCCATCACCTTCACCGATGGTGAAAAGGGCATTCTGCGTTATCGCGGCTACCCCATCGAACAACTGGCGGAACACAGCTCGTTTCTGGAGGTGGCCTATTTGCTGATTCATGGCGAACTGCCCACGACCGACCAGTTCAGCCATTTCCGCAAGGAAATCATGGTCGAATACAACATGCTGCACGAGGCGTTGCAATCCTTCTTCGACGGCTTTCGTGAAGACGCGCATCCCATGGCGATTCTCGTTGGCGCCACCGGCGCGCTGTCTTCATTCTACCCCGATGCCAGCAATGTGCATGATCCGGCAGTACGGATGAAGGCGACAAAACGACTCATCAGCAAAATGCCCACCATCGCGGCATGGAGCTACAAATACGCGACCGGCCGCCCCATCATGTATCCGCGTACCGATCTCGACTACACCGAGAACTTTCTTTACATGATGTTCGCGGTACCCACCGAAGAATACGAGATCAACCCGCTGCATGTCAGGGCATTGGAACTGGTATTGCTACTACATGCCGATCACGAGCAGAACGCTTCCACCTCGACCGTACGCTTGACTGGCAGTTCGGATGCCAATCCATTTGCTGCCATTGCCGCCGGCATTGCCTCACTGTGGGGGCCGATTCACGGTGGCGCCAACGAAGCCGTCATCCAGATGTTGCAGGAAATGTCTGAAACCGGTGATATCGACAGCTATGTCGCCCGCGCCAAGGATCCGCACGACCGCTACCGGCTGGTCGGTTTCGGGCATCGCATCTACAAGAGCTACGACCCTCGTGCTGCGATTATCCGCAAGACCTGCCATCAACTGCTCGACGACCTGGGCGCTACCCACACACCACTGTTCGACACCGCCCTGAAACTCGAAGAAATCGCCTTGAACGACGAATATTTCATCGAGCGCAAGCTCTACCCCAATGTCGATTTCTACTCCGGCATCATCCTGCGTGCCATCGGCATACCGCTGGAAATGTAC
>CAZQXF010000347.1:0-2581 GCA_964596975.1 uncultured Thiotrichales bacterium
CACCCAGGTTGAATTCCTGCACGCCCACCTGAAAACCGGGCTCGACGCCACCACGGCGTTACCCGAATCGACAGCTTCGTTGCTGACGCACGGCGTCTCGGGAAAAACATCACTGTTCTGCAACGAGTCACCCGTTGGTACGCCTGACGAACTGGTAGAACGGGCCTTGACATGCATCACCCACGGCGATGACACCCAGGCACAACGCTATCTCGAACAAGTGCTGGAGGACGACCCGGGTCATGCCGTCGCCGTGCTCGAACTGTTGACGCTGTACCAGCGCAACGGGTTACAAGATGCTTTTCGTGCGACCTGGACCCGCCTATCGAGCCGGAAACTGGCGCTGCCTGAACTCTGGGCATCTCTCGACCGCCGCTTCCGCGATAACCCGCCCGCGCCACAACCCCAAAACAAGAAAAAACATAGAGAGCAATCGATGGACGATCACAGCTTGCTGGAAGACTACTACCTTCTACCCTCACCAGCCGGCGCGTTCTATGCTGTTTCCAGCACCAGCCCCGACCCGATGCGTCGCCTGCTGCTGGCGCTGATGGCAACGCCAACCACACCGAAAACCTCGTTACAAGAACTGGCGAACACCATCAATGCCGAGAGTGAAGACGAGGTGGTCGAGTTATTGCACCAGGCCCAGACACTGGCATGGATACAGGGTTTCAGCGAGCCAAGAGCCGTGCCTGAACAGCACATTGCCGACACCATGGAAAAACTGCTCGCACCGCTGTCGGCCATTGGCAAGGGATTGTTGGTGGACTGGAATGGTTTCGCCTTCGCCCGCCACGGCATCGACGACGAAACGGCCTCGGTACTGTCTGCGCTCGCCACCGACATTGCAGCGGTAGAACGCCGCCACGCCGAACGGCTGCGGCAAACACTCGGCATCTCATCCCAGGGCTGGGCGGCTGTCGATGCTTACGGTGCCAGCCGCATCGGTGCCTGGCCGCTATTCATCGCCAACCACCGATTTCTGATCGTGTTGCAAGGCGAGCCGCGTCTGAACCAGCCGGAATTCGTCGAGCTGGTGTGGCTGCTGGTGAGCCGCTATGGCGGAGAAGCGATCGACTAACCCGCCGCTGGCATTAGCCGAACGGCGGGCGTGACGCTGAAACATTCCAGACTCAAGCCGGAATCCGGTAAACCTCCGCCATCGACTCGGCGGCCCCCGGCAAGCCATCGACCCAGTCGATAAAGCGCGCGCAAAGCTCGGGGGTGGTAAAAATGGCCCCGTGCTGCGGCACGATCATCTCGATATCGAGTTCTCTCACCATCGCGGCCCACTGCCGGTTGGCATGTCCCGACGGCATGTAGCGGCAATGAAAGCCTTCCATGTATTGCACATGCGCATCGAAATCGGTGACCTCCACATAATCGGGGCCAATGGATGCGCCGAGATCACCGGAAAAAAGAATCTTCGATTTCACATCGTAGACCTGGAAATTGCCACAGGAATGGAGGAAATGCCCCGGCACGAAAATCAGTTCCGAACTGCCGAGCTGAAAGCGCATCCCCTCGTCGGGAATTCCCTTGAGACGGGAGATCATCAGCTCATCGACACCAAAATGCGGCACGAAACGCAGCCACAGGTTCGAGATCAAGGCATCGGCTTCGGTCAGCATCAGCCAGGCATTGATCGCGGCGACGATATCCGGGTCCTGGTGGGAATAGAAAAGGTATTTGAGCTGGTTGATCGGCATCAACGCGGAAATCGCGTCCATCAAGTCATAATGCACCTTGTGGCCACCCGGGTCGAGCAGCATGCCCTCGCTACCATCGTAGATCAGCACCTGATTGGTGGGCACCATTTCACCATGTCCAAACCCTTCCAGCAGGACGAACTTGTGGCCATCCTGCTCGAACAATACTCGTTCACTCATTTCCTTGTCCCCCTCAGGATTCCATGATCTCAAGCGCCCGCTTGGCGGCCTTGGGGCCTTCCAGTCGGATCAGGCCCAGGTTGCAACGCCCCGGCGCGCGAACCGCCAATACGCCGCTATTCCCCGCCATATAGAGAATCAGAATGCCGTCCTTGCCTTCGATCATCATATCCTTCATCCCACCCAGCTCCGCCGTCTTGGTAATCCGGTTGCCCAGCCCAACCGATGACGCCGCCATTGCTGCCACCCGCGCCGCCTCGTCTTCCTGAAAATCACTGCCGATGGCCAAACCATCCACAGTAGCGACGAGTACGCCGGTAATATCGGGCACATTTTCACGCAGTTCTCGAATCAAATGGGTGAATTCTTCTTGCTTGCTCACGATTGACCTCACCTATAGCAATTGCTTGTAAACTCCTGTGACGTTAGCACAGGAAAAACAGGGGATTTGGGATGCGCAACACATTTCGATATGGTGTTTCTGGCTTGGATGGCGGGCTGCCGCGGGTTCGACGTTGTCACCCGCCCATGATTGCGACTGCATCCGACCGGATCAGGAGCGACACTCAATCCTGAAACCGTCATCCAGCGCCAGCGGCAGTATCAATGTACTGAAGCGACGCTCACGAGCTTCGGCACACATTGCAGTGCGTGCACCCTCATCCTCGACATAGCGACGATGATATTCC
>CAZQXF010000348.1:0-2543 GCA_964596975.1 uncultured Thiotrichales bacterium
CTGGTTCCATTTCCTGTAGATGGCCGGTCACCGCGCCGTAGTCCGGATTGTTGCGCAGGCTGATTTCGCCAATCTCCAACCAGCCGGGGGCCAACTTGCAGTCACCGTCGATGAACTGGATATATTGGACCTGCGGGTTGCGCTGCCGCAGCCGGGCGTAACCCTCATTGCGACCACGCGCAGCCGAGAAAGGGATGGCAGGATCGAGGTTGACGACATCGACGTTGTGGGCCGCGGCCAGCTCCGGGCTGCCATCGGTAGAACCTGAGTCGACATAGACCACCGGCACACGCAATTCAGCCAGCGATTCCAGACAGGCGCGCAGGCGCTCGCCCTCGTTTCTGCCGATAACGACGATGCCGGTGGAAGGTTGTACCTTACTCATCTGAATGTGACTGCTCCTTGATTTCCTCAAGTCTAGCGCCTGTCAACATGATATGCAGCTTACCATTACTCAAAACACCGTCAGCCTAATAAGTATAGCTGCCACAGCTGTTCTGATAGCGACAGCTCTGCGGCATAATAGCGGGCCCAGTAGCGTAATCGGCCTTTTCCATGACGAACAGCACACCACAAACTTGTGACACCCCGATGAATGGCATGATCGATGCCGACACCGCGCTACAACGCTTGCTGGACGCCGCTCATCCCGTTACCGAAACAGAAACCGTGTCGATTCTGGATGCACTCGGGCGCACCGCTGCCGAGGATGTCGTCTCCACCATCGACGTGCCGGGCCATGACAACAGCGCGATGGATGGCTACGCTGTGCGATCTGCTGATATCACGGCAGCAGGAACCGTGCTGCGGGTTACCCAGCGGATTGCCGCAGGCAGCACCGGCTTACCGGTTGAAGCGGGCACGGCTGCACGAATTTTTACCGGTGCGCCCATTCCAGTCGGCGCCGACGCCGTTGTCATGCAGGAAAACTGCGTGCTTGACGGGGATAGCGTCATCATCAACCAGACAGTGGAACCCGGCCTCAATATCCGGCCACAAGGGAATGATATGGCAGTTGGTCAGACCGCCATCGAAGCCGGTACACGGATTGGGCCGGCGCAGATGTCGCTGGCAGCAGGTGTCGGCGTGGATCAGCTTGCCGTTTTCCGACGTCTGCGGGCAGCGATTCTCTACACTGGTGATGAAATCATCGAGCCAGGCCGGCCACTCCAGCCCGGCCAGATCTACAACTCGAACCGCTACGCCCTGCGCGGACTGTTACAGGCGCTCGGTATCGACGTCACCGTGGATCAGCATGTGGAGGATGATTTCGAGGCCACCCGTGCCGCGTTTCTGAATGCATCGAAGCAGGCAGATCTGATCATTTCCAGCGGCGGCGTATCGGTTGGCGGCGAAGATCACGTCAAACCCGCTATCGAGGCCGAGGGAAAGCTCGACCTGTGGAAGATCGCCATGAAGCCGGGCAAACCCTTGGCATTCGGTTCCATCGGTGATGCCACCGTGTTTGGACTGCCAGGGAACCCTGTCAGCGTTTTCGTCACCTTCCTGCTGTTTGTACGCCCCTATCTATTGAAAACCCAGGGCTGCAGCGATTACCTGGCCGAACCTATTCCCGTGAAGGCGGGATTCGACTGGAACAAACCGGGGATCAGGCGCGAGTTCGCCCGCGCAAGGGTTTCCGTCAGCAACGACAATGGGCTTGAAGCCAAACTGTTTCCCCGCATGGGATCCGATGTTTCCAGCTCAATTGCCTGGGCGAATGGCGTGGTCATCATTCCCGAGCATCAGACCGTCAGCGCGGGCGATATGATCGACTTTGTAGGCTTTCCGGAGTTACTGGCCGGTTTCTGACTCGGCGCATGACAGCAATAACATGCCTGCCGCATCGCAATATGCGACAGGCAACGCCAGTATGGTCAGTCCTTCAAGCCGATTTTCCGCAGAATGCTGGCAAGCGGACAAAATCCGGTAAACCCAGACTGAAACAGGTTGAAGCCGACGAAGGCAGTGAGCCACAACCAGCTCATTTTGGTGATGTCGATCTGCCCCATCATATGTGCCAGCGCCAGGCTGAGCATGACCATGAATCCTGCAAAAATCGTAACTACTCGATTGACTGTCATCTTGTGTTCTCTCCAGTTTGCTTGAATCGCTCGGGAAAATTTCCCGCTATTTATTTGGAATACGCCGCTGTCAGCCGCCGCGCAGCTGGAATTTCGCGGTATTCTAGCGCGGATACTCCGCCAGTGCGCAACAAGCGGATGCTGCACGACGGTTGATCCCGCCAGATGGCAGGCCAATCGCCTCCTCGGAAGGTCGGTCGGGGCGCAGCTTTTTACAATGCAAGTGTATTTTTGTACTATCGACGGGTGCAGTGAAATTGCAGGGATACCTCAAGAAACAACGGTATCCCACTGCGGCGTTAAGGAATATTACAACCTCAAGTTTCGGAGTTCGCGACATACTTCTGCCCCTGAATCCCGGTAGGTTGGGCAAAGGAACGATAGTGACGTGCCCAACAACCACAGGCCGGTACAACACCAAGGCCTTTGTTGGGCACGCTGCGCTTTGCCCAACCTACC
>CAZQXF010000349.1:0-2542 GCA_964596975.1 uncultured Thiotrichales bacterium
ATTGTGGCACGTTGATGCCGGATAAGGAGGAGGAGACCATTTCATCAACCTACCAACGAGCGGCAGCACTCTGTAGGGTGCGCGCCTCAAGCGTGCGCACCTTCGGCGCATATCGGTGAGCACCTGAGGGCGCTCACCCTACGAGTTCTTTCCCCTGCCAACGACGCTGCATTTTCGGGATTTCCCAGTATGTTGGGCACGCTCCGCTTTGCCCAACACACCAACGAACGGCAGCATTCTGTAGGGTGTGCGCGCCTCAAGCGTGCGCACCATTGGCACATGTCGGTGAGCACCTGAGGGCGCTCACCCTACGTATTCATTCCCCTAACAACGACGCTGCATTTTCGGGACTTTCCAGTAATTCCCGAAATGCTGTTTCGTCGAGGACGGTGACGCCGAGTTTTTCGGCTTTGGTCAATTTCGAGCCAGGTTTGTCGCCGACGATCACGGCGGAGGTTTTTTTCGATACGCTGCTGGTGACGCGCGCGCCGAGTGCAGCGAGTGCTTCAGCGGCTTCATCGCGGGTCACGCTCTCCAGAGCACCGGTGAGGACGAAGGTTTTGTCCTGCAATGGTAGCGCTTCGGCCTGTGGCGCTTCCGGTTCGTCCCAGTGGACGCCGGCTTCAATCAGGTGATCGATGACTTCGAGGTTATGGGGCTGACGAAAAAAGGTGTGGACATGACCAGCGACCACGGGACCGACGTCCGCTACCTGCTGTAAATCTTCTTCACTGGCTTCGCGCAATTTGTCGAGTGAGCGGAAATGGGCTGCCAGCGCCCTTGCGGTTGCTTCACCCACTTCGCGAATGCCGAGGGCATAAATAAAGCGCGCCAGCGTTGTATGCTTGCTTTTTTCCAGTGCGTCGAGCAGATTTTTCGCCGATTTTTCACCCATTCGCTCCAGCGTCACCAATTGCTCGACGGTCAGCCGGTAGAGATCATCGACATGTTCGACCAGCCCGTTGTCGATCAGCTGCTCCACCAGCTTGTCGCCGAGACCTTCGATGTCCATCGCCTTGCGCGAGGCGAAATGCTTAATCGACTCGCGCCGCTGCGCCGGGCAGTACAGCCCACCACTGCAACGCGCGACGGCCTCACCTTCCAGCCGGATGACAGCCGATCCACAAACCGGGCAGTGTGTCGGCAGTTCCACTTTGCGCACATCCGCGGCGCGCTTCGACAACACGACCGACACCACTTCCGGAATCACATCCCCGGCCCGGCGCACGATCACGTAGTCGCCGATGCGGATGTCCTTGCGTTCCACCTCGTCCATATTGTGCAGCGTGGCATTGCTGACGGTGACGCCGCCGACGAACACCGGCTCCAGCCGCGCCACCGGCGTCAGCGCACCGGTGCGCCCGACCTGAAATTCGACGTCGAGTACCCGAGTCATCTCTTCCTGGGCCGGGAATTTGTGGGCGATGGCCCAGCGTGGCGCGCGGGAGACATAGCCGAGCGTTGCCTGCCAGTCGATACGATTGACTTTATAGACAACGCCGTCGATCTCAAAAGGCAGGCTGGCGCGGCGTTCACCCATGCGCTGGTAGTATTGCAGGCAGCCCTCCACGCCTTTCACGCGTTCGATCTCGCTACTGACGCGCAAGCCCCAGTCACGCAACTGCATCAGCTGACCGTGGTGGGTCTCCGCAAGGGCGACGCCTTCGACCTGGCCAATCGCATAGCAGTACATCGCCAGTGGACGGGTCGCGGTGATCGCGGGGTCGAGCTGGCGCAGGCTGCCCGCTGCCGCATTGCGCGGATTGACGAATTCCTTCTCTCCCTTTTTCCGTGCTGCCTCGTTGAGCGCACGAAAACCGGCCACCGGCATATAGACTTCGCCGCGCACATCCAGCCGCGCTGGCAGGTGGTCGCCGAACAGCCGCAGCGGCACCGATTCAATGGTGCGCACATTGGCGGTGACATCCTCGCCGGTATAACCATCGCCGCGAGTGGCGGCCAGCACCAGCTCGCCCTGCTCGTAGATGAGGCTGACCGCCAGGCCATCGAGCTTCGGCTCGGCCACGTACTCGATAGCCTCGTCCACCTTCAACCCCTCACGCACGCGGCGATCAAAGGCCCGCAGTTCGTCTTCGGAGAAGCAGTTGTTGAGCGACAGCATTGGAACGTCATGCCGGACCTCGCGGAAACCTTCGCGAGGTTTGGCGCCGACGCGCTGGGTGGGCGACGTGGGGGTAATGATCTCGGGGTGGGCCTGCTCCAGCGCTTGCAATTCGCGCATCAGGCGATCGTATTCGGCGTCCGGAATCTCCGGATCGTCGAGCACGTAGTAGCGATAGTTGTGGTATTCGATCTGCCGACGCAGCGCCTCGGCCTTGGCTGCGATCTCCTGCTCAGTCATCCGCTTGTGCGACCAGCTGTGCGCGTAACGATGCGATCGTCGCTTCGGTCAGCGCCTCCAGCGTCTCGTCCCGGAGCTCACCGCCGAGTGACGATGCCAGATGCTGGGCGGTATGCAGCATGTCGTTGAAGGCGTCAACGGGCTTGATCGGGCTGGGAATCTGCATGAACACACCGAGGC
>CAZQXF010000350.1:0-2526 GCA_964596975.1 uncultured Thiotrichales bacterium
ACGGCTTCCCCCTTTGTGAGGGTGTCGCAAAAGCCCATCCGGGGCTTTGCGACACGCGGAAAGGAAAAAGTGCGATTTTTCCTTTCCTTACAGATTCAACAACTTAGTCGTTGTTGAATCTGGCGGCACTTCCTTGTGCCGCGCGAGGGTGTCGTTTTGCGACACCCTCTTGCGAAAGGGGGGAACTGGCTGGTGTGCGAATCTGAACTCCGAAACTTGAGTTCTGAACATCCGGGTTGGTAGCCATAACCGAGAAGAAGAGATGCAAAACTCCATATCCAAACAGGTATACCCGGCGGGCGCCGTTACCCCGGTCGCTCATGGGACAGCCGCAAAGGCATCGTCTGACGACCTTGATCTCCATGGTTTGGCGGCGGTTCTACGGGCCCATTGGCCGTCGATATTGATCGTCGTCGGACTGACCCTGCTGCTTGGGTTGTTGCTGGCAGTGTTGAAGCAACCTGAATACAAAGCGACCGGCATCATCAGTATTTCAGAACCGCCGAGCCTGTCGTCGAAAGGAAAAGCGCCCCGCGCTGATCCCCGTGCTGGTGGGCGTGATGTGGCGCTATTGCGCTCGCGGCGTTTGGCGGTACGGGTCATTGAAGCGCTCGAACCCGCGTCTGCTGGGGAGGCTGCTGTGTCGCCGGGGCGTATTGCACATTTTCTGAACCGCTTGAAGGTAACGCAGTCGCCAGGTTCTCCGGTCATCCAGATCAGTTACCGTGGTGACAGCCCCAGCGATGCGATGCGGGTGGTCAATCAGGTGATTGACAGCTTCCGTGCGCTCAAGGGGGAGCAGCTCGGGGCGCTGTTTGCCGTCGAAAAAAAGTATGTGGATACGGAGCTCAAGCGGCGGCGGGAAACGTTGCAGGAACTGGAGCGGCGGATGGCCGACTTCCGCGTTGCCAACGGTCTGAGCGAGGGGGCGGGGCTGACGGCAAAGGCGCGTCAGGTTGGTACATTGAACAGCCAACTGGTGCTGGCCCAGGTCGACGCCGACAAAGCAGCATCGCGCTGGCGTCAGGTCGATGCCTTGATCCGCAGTGGCGATATGGCGGCTGTGGGTGCAGCAGTCGAGTCGCCCCTGGTCAGGCGTTTTCGTGAAAAGGAAGTCGAATTACGCAATAGAATCAGCGAGATGCGTAATGAATATGGGCCGCGCCATCCGGCGTTGATCGATGTGAAGAGCCAGCTTGCCGACTTGCATGCCAGCATAGATCGTGAACTGCGAAATCTCGCGCGTGCAATGAAAGACGAGGCAACGGTTGCGCAGCAGAAAGTGAAGTCATTGCAGCAGAGTGTCGATCGCCTGGAAGCGGAGATTGCACGAGCGCAGTCCGCAGGTCGAGGTTTGCTGGAGCTGCAATTAGAGGCGGAATCGTTGCGGGAGTCGGTGCGGTCTTTGCTCAAGCAGTCGATGTCCCTCGACAATCAGGCGCGAGACCTTGCTGTGGCAAAGTTGGTGAGCGTGATTTCTCCAGCCTACGAGCCGGCTGGCCCTGTTTTCCCAACGCGTAAAAATATTCTGTCGCTGGCTGTTGCGGCCGCCTTGTTACTCGGTTTATTGACGGCCTTGCTGGCTGAATACTTCAATCCAAAAGTCACGGCGAGGCCAGGAAAGCCGACACAAGCCCCGGCACCGCGCGGGCTGAGCCGAAAGGCCGGTTCCAGCTCGGCCCTTGCGGGTGCCTCGCAGGGCGTCCGAGCGGAGGATGAGGTGGCGTTGATTCCATCAACCGCCGAGGACGGTCGTGGTGGCAGCATTGTGGTGCCGATTCCGGGTGACGGGCGCGGTATCGTGCCTGCTTCGCAGATACTGATGAAGCAGCAATCGAAGTTTGCTGCTGCGATCACTGCATTGAATGAGAAATTGCGGGCAAGGCTGGGCAATGGTGGCGCCAAGGTCGTCCTGCTGACCGGGCAGCGAAGCGTTGGTGACAAGGTGTCTGTCGCCGCCGCGCTAGCAGCGCTCAATGCTCAGCAGGGGAAGCGTGTCGTACTGGTTGATTTGACGCATGGTGAGGCCGAGCTGCATCGTGCCTTTGGCATGCAGCCTGTTCCGGGGATTGCCGAGGTGCTGACACGGTCCACCACGCTGACAAAAACATTTCAGACCGATTTTCGCACCCATGTCACGCTGCTCGCGCGCGGGGATTTTGTCGATAACCAACTCGCGATGAAGTTGCTAGAAGTGGCGCCCTCACTGATGGTCCAATTGAAAAAGCATTTTGATCTGCTACTGGTGGTGACGCGCAATGTTGAAGTCGCAATCGAGGCTGAGATGTTCCCCAACCTGGTGGATCTGGCCATCGTGGTCGTAAGCCCCGAAGGGGGAAGCTTCGAACAGCAGGCCACGAAAATTCCGACCAACCCGAAGCTTCAGCGCCTGCGCGCGCGCCTGTTGCCGGTCGCGGTACAGCGATAGCACGCGAGCAAGTTCAGGTCTCGCCACCCTCCCTACGCACCAACAAGCAGGCCGCAGCCGAAGCCTTTGGAGCGCCCCAGCCCGTCATCCTCGCAGGA
>CAZQXF010000351.1:0-2505 GCA_964596975.1 uncultured Thiotrichales bacterium
ATATTTCGTCCATATTGCGTGTAGCACCAGCAGCGAGATAGGCCACGATCACGGCAACCACGAAGACATCCGCCATTGACCAGCGTGCAATGAGATCACCGATACGCTTGCCCTGGTATGCGCCTGACGTTCCCGGGCGCAGCGATGTCCAGGCCAGCAGCAGCCCCTTGGCGAGCGGAATCAGCACTGAAAACAGCGCCACCAGGAAAGCCACCAGCAGATTCCCTGAACCGATCAGCTCGTCGATGGTGCCGACGATACTGCGCGTCTTTTCATAGGCCTGAATCTGGCCGCTGACCTCGATGCGCTCGAACAGCGATGCCGCCATGCGCCCCACCATTGGCAACACGCCGGGGCTATCGGCAATCACTTCCTTGCCCAGCACCACCAGTCGCGCCTTGTCGATGCTGCCAGTGAGCGTGAGGAGCGGCTGACTGATACCGGGCAGCCACAGCAGATAAGCCAGCAACAATGTGAGCAGACCCAGGCGGTGCTTCATTTGCCCCGCCTTTTCCGCGCGATACGGTCTTTTTCACGCAGCGTTCGCAGCTTTTCGGCGATGCGGATCTCCAGGCCGCGTTCGACCGGACGGTAGAACTGGCGGCCATCGAGCTGATCCGGCAGGTATTGTTCGCCAGCGGCATAGGCATCCGGTTCATCATGCGCGTAGCGATACCCCTTGCCATAGTCCAGCGACTGCATCAAGCCGGTCGGCGCATTGCGCAGATGCAGTGGCACGTCCAGGCTGCCGGTCTTGCGCACCACAGCCATGACCTCGTTATACGCCTTGTAGACGGCGTTGCTCTTTGGCGCGCTGGCGAGGTAGACCACCGCCTGCGCAAGCGCCAGCTCGCCTTCAGGCGTGCCCAGTCGTTCATAGCTTTCAGCCGCATCGAGCGCGATGCGCAATGCCCGTGGATCAGCATTGCCGATATCCTCGGATGCCATCCGCACCACTCGGCGTGCAATGTAGCGGGGGTCGACACCACCGTCGATCATGCGGCAGAACCAGTACAGCGCACCATCCGGGCTGCTGCCACGTACCGACTTGTGCATCGCGGAGATCTGATCATAGAAATACTCACCACCCTTGTCGAAGCGCCGCAGCCCTTCGCTGGTCAGCGCGCCAATCGTGTCTGCATCGATCACCCGCCGCCCCGCCACGACCGGCGCCAGCTCCACAGCGAGTTCGAACAAGTTCAGCGCACGGCGGGCATCACCGTCGGCAAAAGCGATAATGGCATCGACCTCATCATCAGCGATCTCGATCTCACCGTCGGAATCGGCCTGCAGCATCGCCTGCGCCTTAAGCAGAATCTGCCGCAGCGCTGCTTCATCCAGCGGCTTGAGCACATAGGTGCGCAATCTCGACAGCAAGGCATTGTTGAGTTCGAAAGAGGGGTTTTCAGTGGTGGCGCCGACGAAGGTGATGATGCCTTCCTCGATATGCGGCAGGAAGGCATCCTGCTGGGCCTTGTTGAAGCGGTGCACCTCATCGACAAACAGAATGGTTGCCTGGCCGGGGTGCTTGCGCGCTTCTTCGACCGCGGCACGAATATCCTTGACCCCGGACAGCACGGCAGAAATGGCGAGAAAATGGGCCTTGCTCTGATGCGCAATCAGCCGCGCCAGCGTGGTCTTGCCTGCGCCGGGCGGCCCCCACAGCACCATCGAATGCAGCCGCCCCTGCCGCAGCGCTTCATACAGCGGCTTGCCAGGTGCCAGCAGATGCGCCTGCCCGGCTACCTCATCGAGGCTGGTGGGCCGCAGGCGATCCGCCAGGGGCTGCCACGGGTTCTGCTGCGCGGCAGTCAGCGGTCAGTTCCCGATCACGTCCGCACCGGGCGGCGGCGTGAATTTGAACAAGCTGTTCTTGAGCGGCTTGTTGTAGCTGGATTCCTGAAACCGGATCATCGTGATCTGGCCGAACTGGTCATACAGATCCATCGCCTGCACGCCAATGTCGTCCAGACCAATCAGAATGCGCTTGAAGTCGCCGCTCTTCTTCTTGGGCCGCAGATCCACCCACAGCATGCCCTCACGCGGCGAGCGTTCGAGCACAATGAAATCATCATTGAGATCGCGCTGCCGCATCAGAATGCCCGCAGGCGATGAACCCAACGCCTTTTTCATTGGTTTGACCGTGACCTGCTCCAGCTCCTTGTCGTAGACCCACAGCTTCTTGCCGTCACCAACGATCAGCTGCGGATTGGGCGACTGATACTCCCAGCGGAACTTGCCGGGGCGCTTCAGATAAAACTTGCCAATGGCGGTCTGGATAATCTTTCCCTGCTCGGACACCACCTCCTGGGTAAAGGTCGCCTCCACCGTTTTGGCCTTCTTCATGAACTTGTCGAGCCGCTGCGTACCGGTATCGGCCTGAGCCACCACGGCACCAAAGGCCAGCATGGCCAACGTCACTACATACCCCACTTGCTTGATCATCGTCTGTGTCTCCGTTGTTGCATTTTCCTGAGTCGATTCCGTCTGCGGATATGCTCCCGC
>CAZQXF010000352.1:0-1700 GCA_964596975.1 uncultured Thiotrichales bacterium
ATCTGGCGGCACTTCCTTGTGCCGCGCGAGGGTGTCGTTTTGCGACACCCTCTTTCCGTGGTAGGCAGCTTACGACGCAGGCGGTAGAATCCTCAACCCTTCAGCCCAGCCGAACCCATGGACACACTCAATCCACAGCAACGCGCCGCCGTCGATCATGTCGGCACCCCTCTGCTGGTGCTCGCCGGCGCCGGTAGCGGCAAGACCCGCGTCATTACCGAAAAGATCGCCCATCTGATCCAGCAACATGGCATCGACGCGCGCAACATCGCCGCGATCACCTTCACGAACAAGGCCGCCAGTGAAATGCAGGCGCGCATCGGCAAACTGCTGTCGGCCGACGCCGCCAAGGGGCTACAGGCATCGACGTTCCATACGCTGGGGCTGCGTATTATCCGCCAGGAACTCGACACACTAGGTTACAAGCCGGGGTTCTCGATCTTCGACGCCCAGGACAGCGGCCAACTGCTGAAGGAGCTGGCACGCAAGGAGAACATCGAAGCCGCCGACAGCATTCAGTGGCGCATCTCGGCCTGGAAAAACGACTTCATCAGCCCTGAGCAGGCTTTCAGCAAGGCGGATGATGAGGAGACTGCGTTTCATGCCCAGCTCTACGAACGCTACCAACGCCAGCTCAAAGCCTACAATGCGGTCGACTTCGACGACCTGATCGTGCTGCCGGTGAAGCTATTCCAGCAACATGCCGGGATCCGCGAGAAATGGCAGAACCGGCTGCGTTACCTGCTGGTCGATGAGTATCAGGACACCAATGCCTGCCAATACCAGCTGGTCAAACTGCTGGTCGGTGTCGAAGGCCGCCTGACCGCCGTAGGCGACGACGATCAATCCATCTACGCCTGGCGCGGCGCACGCCCCGAAAACCTGCAACTGCTGAAACAGGACTTTCCAACGCTAAAAATCATCAAGCTGGAACAGAACTACCGCTCCACCAGCCGCATCCTCAACACGGCCAACGTGCTGATCGCCAACAACCCCCATGTGTTCGACAAGCAACTCTGGAGCACGCTGGGCGAAGGCGACCCGCTGCGCGTCATTCCCTGCGACAGCGCCGATCACGAGGCCGAGCGCATTGTCTCGGAAATCATGAACATCAAGTTCCGCAAGAGCGTCGATTACAACCAGTTCGCAATTCTCTACCGTGGCAATTTCCAGTCACGTCCCTTCGAGCGCAAGCTGCGCGAACATGGTATTCCCTACTTCGTCAGTGGTAGCACATCGTTTTTCGAACGCGCCGAGATCAAGGACATCATTGCCTATCTCCGGCTAATGACAAATCCCGACGACGACGCCGCTTTTCTGCGGATCATCAACACACCTCGGCGCGGTATCGGTGCGGGCACGCTGGAAAAACTGGGACGCTATGCGACCGAAAGAGAAACAAGCCTGCTCAACGCCTGCGGCGAAATGGCACTGGAAATGCACGTTACCCGGCGCGCACTACTGAAATTGCAACAGTTTGCCGACCTGGTCTCCGAGTTCGCCTGGAAAGCCGAAGACACGCCGGCGCTGGTACTGGTGAAGTCGTTGCTGAAAGAAATCGCCTACGATGACTGGTTGCGCGAGATCAGCAGCAACGACAAAGTCGCCGACCGCCGCATTGAGAACGTTGGCGAACTGCTGGAATGGATTTCCCGACTCAGTGCCAAGCAACGCGACGATGCTTCGCTCAAAGATATCGT
>CAZQXF010000352.1:1710-2503 GCA_964596975.1 uncultured Thiotrichales bacterium
CCAAGGGGCTGGAGTTCCCCCACGTCTTTATCGCTGGCATGGAAGAAGAGCTACTGCCACACAAGACCAGCATCGAGGAAGACAACCTCGAAGAAGAGCGTCGCCTCGCCTACGTCGGCATTACCCGCGCGCGGCAAACGCTAACGATGACCTACGCACGCAAGCGGCAGAAATACGGCGAAGAGATCGAATGCGAACCCAGCCGATTCCTCGAAGAACTGCCCCCGGAACACCTTGAATGGGACAAGCCCGGCGAAGAAAACGCCACCCGCGCCCGAGAAACCGGGCGCAGCCACCTCAAACATCTGAAGGCATTATTGGACTGACACAGGCGGATACGCTTGTTTTCCCGTGCTGATGACCTATAGTCAGGAGAGCTGTTCGGTGACTGAGTTACTGAATCGGTATCGGAACCAGTGGACAATAAGCCGCACATTCATCAAGAGGAGTAACTGCAATGCCAAAAAATGTAGGTGGAATCGATCGCATTCTGAGAATCGTCGTAGGCGCACTGCTGATCGTCTGGACACTGTTCCTGGGCGGCCCGGCATGGGCATGGATTGGTATCGTGCCACTGGCAACCGGGCTGCTGAACTTCTGCCCCGTATATAGCCTGATTGGTTTGAGCACTAACAAGTAGTTCACTCACTCAGGTAGCGACGTAGGGTGAGCGCCGTCCAGGTGCTCACCGATATACGCTGATGCTGTACACGCTTGTCGCGCATACCATCTTCGGACTGGGACCGCCGGCATCTTGCCGGCCATCCACCAAACCCTGAACCTTGCTCCGCAG
>CAZQXF010000353.1:0-2501 GCA_964596975.1 uncultured Thiotrichales bacterium
TGGCCATTTGTTCCAGCTGGGTGACATCGGGGGGTTGCCGCAGCAGGTTGGCAATAAAACGGTAACTATGAATTCTCGCCAAGCGCTCGTCATCCGCGCTGGTATTCAGGTTTCTGGCTTCATGCGGCATGACTGCCTCCCTTGAACAAGTTACCCTGCATGGCTTCATCATCTTGCGCAATATCGATCACGCGGCAGTCCTCGCACATCTGTAAACGCCGTCGCGCTCGTTCGCTCTGAAACATCGGGTTGCCGCCCAGTCGCCCAAGCACCGTTTCGATAACACGGCGTGTAGCAAATGGCTTGCCGCACTGTACGCAGCAGAAGGGCTGTTCCTCGTAAAGGGTGCGCGGCTGCTTGCGTGCCGCCTCATCTAACAGCAGGCGGGGCGTGATTGAAATGGCCTGCTCAGGACAGGTCTTTTCACAGATATCACACTGCACACAGTTGGCTTCGATAAAGCGCAGCCGCGGAATTTCACCACCGGCAATCAGCGCACCACTGGGACAGCCACTGGTGCAGGCCATGCAGAGTGTGCAGCGGGTGTCATCCACCTCGACTTGACCAAACGGCGCACCGCGATCGAAAGCGATAACCTCCGGCTGGGCAGCGGCCTGCTGATGCAGGTGATCAATCGCCATGAACAGGCGTTGACGCTTCGTCCCCAGTGCGGCGAATCGCGCTGGCGGCAGTGGCTGATTCCAGTCGGGCATTGCTTCCGCATCGAATTGTGCCGCATCGACACAGGCGATGGCATCGGTCGGGTAACCCCAGGAATCCAACAATGTCGCGGCAATGGCGAGTTGTTCCTGCAATAGCTGTGCCGACGGCAGGGGCAACGGTTCCTGATGCACCAGACGTACCGCCGCAGCGCCCTGCGCCAAGGCAGCGAGCCACACCTCCAGCCCTACCGACGCGACCTCCTCGACCGACACCCAGAGCACATGCGGCGCATCACCCGAGGGTACGCCGCACGCATCTCCTGCCAGGAACGCCAGCATGGGCTGCTCGCCCTCCTCCTGCTGGTAGATTTGCAGCAACCGGCGCACGCGCTCCTGCAAGTCGATCGGCGACGGCAGAGCATATTCGATGGCGCCGGATGGGCAGGCAGTGGCACATGCCCCGCCACCCTGACACAGAAAAGGATCGACTTCGATCTGTTCACCCAACGAGCGAATCGCCAACGCCGGACAGGCATCGATACAGCGCGTACACCCTTCAATGCCGTTTCGTCCATGCGCGCAGCGATTTTCGTCATAGGAAAAAAAACGTGGCTTTTCAAAACGGCCAACCATCTCCACCAGCTCGATGGCTAGTGCATCCAACGCCAGCGGGGCGTCGGGGTCGGCATGAAAATAGCCCGGCGGTGGCAACGGGATGTCGAGTTGCGCCTGAGGCGACAAATCGACAACCAGGTCGCAGCGGATAATTTCATGATCGCGCTCACCCGCTTCGCCCAACGCAACCTCGAAATCTCCCAAATGGCCCGCGATATCGAGCTTGCGCAGACCAAGGTGAATGGCCGGCACGCTGGCTTCGTCGCTGCCATCGGTGACCAGCACCTCCGGCTTCAAGGTGGGTAGCAAACGCGGCGCAAACAGCAATGCCTGCTCGCCGCCGATTACCAGCACCCGCCCACGGGATTGATATTGCACGGTATTCGCCGGAGCCGAGACGACGCCCTCGACCGCAATCTGGGCACGTTCACGCGCGCGCAGGTTTCGCTGCGCCGCAATGGAGAGTAGCTCACTCATGTTTCACGCTCCGACTGTTCTTCTTCCAGCGCCAGACCGCTTTCGATCGACGCCAATGCTTCACCATCCTGCTGCGGCGCTTGGGCGAGGAGGACTTCATCCTCACTGGCTGGTTCACCCTCTAGCACATCAGGTTCATCCACCTCCGCCAGTTTTTCCATCTGACGCTTCGCCTCAAGCTCCATGCGATGCTGCATCTCAGCAGTGACGATGCCGCCCAGCGGCTCAAAGTTCGTGTAGTCACTGGCATAGATATCGAGGTCGTCGACGAATTCGAAATCGGCTACACGCCATAGTCTGCGTAATGCCTCGCGGCGCAGGGTTTCGCTCACGCCATCCGAGAGAAAACCACTGAAATCGGAATCGGCCGTCAGCGACTCGACCGGTGGCATGTCATCGTCGGTCAGCACCGGTTTTTCATTGCTGTCGGCGGCGCGTCGTTTTTCGTCTATCTCGGCGCGGTCAGGCTCAGCTGACGTCAGTTCACCGCGCCGGGCCGCCACCTTGCGACGATGGAAACGCTGCAAGAAACCTTCTTGCGTCTCGGCAGTATCAACCGGGTGTTTCATTGTGGCCGCTCCATTGCATTCGTCTTCCAATCCGTGCGTTTACGCTTGCGGCGTTTTTCCGCCACGTAGTGCGTCAGCACATAGGCTTCGGTCCAGCGGTAGATTTCAGGCGGCACATCGACCGCATAGATTTCATCTTCGCCTTCAAGATAGGCGTGGGCCTCATCGAAACTCATGC